>NZ_LZJE01000404.1:0-781 GCF_001666865.1 Mycobacterium sp. E136 | reverse complement strand
GCAGCGCAGCGGCCCCGATGCCGATCATGAAGGGCACGTTGAACGGTTCGGACCAGAACGCGGACTGCGACACGTTGACCGCCCATGCGTCGACCATTGCCGCAACCACCGCGCACGCCGCCAGTGGTGTGAGCGCGCCGAAGATCAGGCCGAGGCCGCCGAGGGTCTCGGCCGCGGTCACCATGAAGGCCGCCAGTGCGGGCAACCGCCAGCCCGCGGCTTCCATGAACCCGACGGTGGCGCTGAAGTCCAAGAGTTTGATGAGCCCCGCCTGGAGGATGGCGGCGCCGACGCCGATGCGCAGGATGAGCAGGCCGATGTCCGTCGCGGTGTTGCGTGTGCTGGTGGCGGCCGTCGCCGCGTCCGTCGTGGTCATGCCCATTACGACTATCAGACGAGCCACAACTCATCGCGCGGATTCGCAGTGAACGCCGCACGGCCCTGAACCGTGTCTGAAGCGGGCCGTTGACGCCGCTGACTTACCGTTGTTAAGTTAGCGGCGTTAGTCCGAGGAGCGAGAGGACACGCAGTGCTGCAACGAATCGCACAGCTGGCCATAGCGGCGCCCCGGCGCATCATCGCGACAGCCGTCCTCGTGATGGTGGCGTGCGCGGTATTCGGGATCCCCGTCGCCAAGAACCTCTCGGCCGGCGGCTTCCAGGATCCGACGTCGGAGTCGGCGAAGGCCACCCAGTTGCTGGTGGACAAGTTCGGCCAGGGCGACATGGAGCTGATCTTGAGCGTGCACTCCGACGACGGCGCGCAGAGCCCGGCGGCGCGT
>NZ_LZJE01000403.1:0-10651 GCF_001666865.1 Mycobacterium sp. E136 | reverse complement strand
TGGCGTTCACCAGGCCGGTGATCGCGTCGATCACCGTGGTCTTGCCCGCGCCGTTGGGCCCGATCAGGAATCGCAGGTCACCCTGGAACAGGGTCAGGTCGACATCGCTGACCGCTTTGAAACCGTCGAAATCGACGGTGAGTCCGCGCACTTCGAGATATTCGGTGCCCATGCCGACGTTGCCGCCGGCGACCGGCTCCACCTGGGTCATGTTGCTGCGCCCACCTTCTCGGTGTCGAGGTCCGCCTGCGATTCCTGATCGGGCCCAACGGCGCGGGCAAGACCACGGTGATCGACGCGATCACCGGCCTGGTGAACGCCACCGGGTCGGTCAACAAGTCCGGCGTCGAACTGCTCGGTCGCAAGGTGCACCAGATCGCCCGCCTCGGCGTCGGGCGCACATTCCAGACGGCCAGCGTGTTCGAGCAGCTGAGCGTGCTGCAGAACCTCGACATCGCCGCGGGTGCGGGACGGTCGGCGTGGACGCTGCTGCGCCGGCGCAAGGGCGTGCTGCCCGCGATCGAGGAGGCGCTCGACACCATCGGGCTGGCCGATCTGGCCGACAGACCGGCCGGGGTGCTCGCCCACGGGCAGAAGCAGTGGCTGGAGATCGGCATGCTGCTGGTGCAGAACGCCGACGTGCTGCTGCTCGACGAACCCGTCGCAGGCATGAGCCACGAGGAGCGCGAGGAGACGGGAAACCTGTTGCGCCGCATCGGTGCCCAGCGCACCGTCGTGGTCGTCGAACACGACATGGACTTCATGCGGGCGTTCGCCACATCGGTGACCGTGCTCGCCCGCGGCCAGGTGATCGCCGAGGGATCGGTCGCCGACGTGCAGGCCAATCCCAAGGTGCAGGAGGTCTACCTCGGCACCGCAGCAGCAGGCACCGCCGATGTGCCCGCCGAGATGATCGAGGAGTCATAGATGCTGTCACTGGTCGACGTGCGCTGCGGCTACGGCCGTTCGGAGGTGATCCACGGGGTCAGCGTCGACGTGCCCGAAGACGGGGTGGCCGCGGTGATGGGCCACAACGGTGCGGGCAAGACCACGCTGCTGCGCGCTGCGGTCGGGTTGCTCAAATGCAGTGCGGGCAAGGTGCTCTTCGACGGTGAGGACATCACCAAGCTGCGGCCGAGCGCACGCGTCGCGCGCGGGTTGGCCTATGTACCGCAGGGCCAGCAGTCGTTCGGCCAGCTGACCACGATGGAGAATCTGCAAGTCGTCGCGGACGGACGCAAGAACGGCAAGCGGCTCATCGACGAGCATCTCGACCTGTTCCCCGCTTTGAAGGAGTTGTTGACCCGGCGCGCCGGTCTGCTGTCGGGTGGTCAACGCCAGCAGTTGGCGATCGCCCGCGCGCTGATCACGACGCCGAAGTGCCTGATCCTCGACGAACCCACGGAGGGCATCCAGCCGTCGGTCGTCGCCGAGATCGAAGCGGCGATCACGTCGCTGACCGAGCGGGGCGACCTGGGGGTGCTGCTCGTCGAACAACACATCGGTTTCGCGCTGGAGTCCTCGCAGCACTACTACGTGCTCGAAGCCGGCCGCGTGACATCCGACGGCACGGGCGGCTCCTCGTCGGAAGCCGACGTCCGCGCCGCCATGGCCATTTAACCGGTTGCGCGAGCGCGCGTGTTTGCACACGACACGCCGCGAAATTCCGACAGTTCACGCACGCTCGCGCCCGCCGAAGTGGCACAGTGCACCCGTGGATACAGCTTCGGGAGCACAGGTACTCGCCGACACCGGCGGTCTTGTCGTCACCGACGACGGACGCCGAGTGCTGGTTGTGGACCGCGGGACAGGGCACCTGACGGTGCTGGCGTTCGTCGTCGGCGTGCTGACGCTCGTCGTCGCGGGATTCGGGCTGGTCGCGCTGATCGGCGGTGTCCCATCGCGGGCGCTGGGCGCCGTCTTCCTGGCCGTCGGCGCGGCGCTGGCGGTGGCCGCGTTCTTCGTCCTCCGCAAGGTCCGGCGGTATCGCACCCGACCGCTGCACGATTGCCGGCCGGCCGCGGTGCTGGATCGCAAGCTCGGACTGTTCAGCTACCGCGGCGGCGCCCTGGTGCAGCTGGATCAGGTGCGCTTCGCACGCAAGTTCCAGATCGGTTCCAGCTCAACGAAACTCGTCGCCGTCACACCCGGCGGTACGAAGACGCTCAAACGCGGTAACCCGTTCGACGGTGGGGTCGGGCATATCGACGAACTCCTGAACTCGGTCGCCCGCGGCTCTGCGTGAGCGCACCGCTCGAGCCCATACCGCTGGCGGATCAGGGCCCTGTGGTGGTGGCCGAGCGGGGACCCGAGATTCTGGTGATCGACCGCGGACGGGCGCCGACGGAGATGACCGTGCTGCTCTTGACGATGGCGTCGCTGATCTTCGGCGGGTTCGGCATCGTGTCGGTCTATTACGCGTTTGCGTATTCGACGGTGTGGCCCTCGGCGGCGATCGGCGCGGCGCTGTTCGTCGTCGGTGGAGTGGCGTTCAGGGCGTTGCTCCGCGGCGGCGCAGCGCTGCGGAGCATGCGGATGGCGCCGTTGAGCGCATACCGGCCGGTGGCGGTCTTCGACCGGCGGCACCAGGTCTACCGCGACGGCGCGGGTGAGATCGTGGCCCCGCTGGACGAGGTGCGGTTCGAGCGCAGGTCGCGGTTGCTGACGTCGACGCTGGTGGTGAGCGCTCCGTCATCGACGCGAATCCTCTTGCGCGGCAACGTGTTCAGTGGCGGTGTCGGCGCTATCGACCGGGTGCTCGGCGCTGCCGTCCACGGCATCTGAGCACTCGCAAACAAGGACAGGACTAGGCGCGGTTGAGGCGCGTCAGCACTTCGGTCAGCACGTCATCGACCGGGATGTCTGTCTGCTGCCCGGTCGCGAGGTTCTTCACGCCGATCGTGCCCGCTTCGATGTCACGATCGCCGGCCACCATCGCGAGCGCCGCACCCGAACGGTCCGCGGCACGCATTGCGCCCTTGACGCCGCGGTCGCCGTAGGCCAGGTCCACGCGCACACCCGCCGCCCGCAGCCGCGCGCCCAGCACCGACAGCGTCAATTTGGCCTGCTCCCCCAGCGGGACACCGAAGACGTCAACGCGAGCGGTCCCGCCAACGGTCTTGCCCTCGGCCTTCAACGCCAGCAGCGTCCGATCCACGCCGAGCCCAAAACCTATGCCGGACAGATCTTTTCCGCCGAGCTGCGCCATCAGCCCGTCGTAGCGACCACCGCCGCCGATCCCCGATTGCGCGCCAAGGCCATCGTGCACGAACTCGAACGTCGTCTTCGTGTAGTAGTCCAGGCCCCGCACCATCCGCGGGTTGATGACGTAAGGCACCTCCAACGCGTCGAGATGCGCCAGCACGGTGTCGAAGTGCTGTTTGGCGACATCCGAGAGGTGATCGAGCATCACCGGCGCGTCGCCGGTCATCTCGCGCATCTTGGGTCGCTTGTCGTCGAGCACCCGCAGCGGGTTGATCTCGGCGCGCCGCCGTGTCTCCTCGTCGAGGTCAAGCTTGAACAGGAAGTCCTGCAACAGTTCCCGGTACTGCGGACGGCAGGTCTCGTCGCCCAGCGAGGTGATCTCCAGCCGGAACCCGTCGAGCCCCAGCGACCGGAAGCCCGCATCGGCGACCGCGATCACCTCGGCGTCCAGGGCGGGGTCGTCGACGCCGATGGCCTCCACCCCCACCTGCTGCAGCTGACGATAGCGACCGGCCTGCGGACGTTCGTAGCGGAAGAAGGGCCCGGAGTAGCACAGTTTGACCGGCAGCGGGCCGCGGTCCAGGCCGTGCTCGATGACGGCGCGCATCACCCCCGCGGTGCCCTCGGGCCGCAACGTGACCGACCGGTCACCGCGGTCGAAGAACGTGTACATCTCTTTGGACACCACGTCGGTCGACTCGCCGACGCCGCGGGCGAAGAGCGCGGTGTCCTCGAAGATCGGCAGTTCGACGTCGCCGTAGCCGGCCCGGCGCGCGGTGTCGAGCAGGCCATCGCGCACGCCGACGAATTGCGCCGAGTCCGGCGGCAGGTAGTCCGGGACGCCCTTGGGCGCCTGAAAATCACTCACTGAAGCTCACTAGGTCAAGCCTTCGAGGAACGGGTTGGTGCGGCGTTCGACGCCGATCGTGGACTTCGGGCCGTGTCCCGGTAGTACCACGGTGTCGTCGTCGAGCACCAACAGTTTGTTGACGATCGAGCCGAGCAGGTCCCGACCGCTGCCGCCCGGCAGGTCCGTACGCCCCACCGACTGCCGGAACAGGGTATCGCCGGTGAACGCGATCGAGCCGGGCCCCGACCCGATGCCCTCCTCGACGCGGAACACCACCGACCCCCGGGTGTGCCCGGGCGTGTGGTCGACGGTGACGGTGACACCACCCAGCTCCACCTTGTCGCCGTCCTTGTCGAGCTCGACGACCTGCTTGGGCTCGCGGAACAACACACCGAACGCGGAGCTGGCCAGCCCCCCGAGAAAGCCCCGACCGAAGTCCTTGATCGGGTCCGTCAGCATGAAACGGTCCTCGGGATGAATGAACGCCGGGCAGCCGTACATGTCCGCCACCTTCTGCGCCGACCAGATGTGGTCGATGTGGCCGTGCGTCAACAACACCGCCGCCGGTGTCAGGCGGTGCTCGTCGAGGATCCGGCGCAACGGCCCCATCGCCCGCTGCCCGGGATCGACGACGATGGCGTCGGCCCCGGCCCGCGGGGCCAGCACGTAGCAGTTGCACGCCAGCATGCCGGCGGCAAACCCGGTGATGAACACGTCGTCCAGTTTCCCACCACCGGTTGGCGTGGGTCGCGGCGCCACACTCAGCAATGCCTGGCACACTCGTTCCCGATCGATTGACAAGAGGAGGTCATCACCGGTGCCGACCAACGAACAGCGGCGGGCGACGGCGAAGCGCAAGCTCGAGCGGCAGCTGGAACGCCGCGCGGAAAAGGCACGCAAGCGGCGTCTGTACACGATCATCGGCTCGGTCGCCGCCGCGATCGTGGTGATCGCCGCCGTGGTCGCGACCATCGTCATCACCAAGGACGACGACTCTGACGGCCAGACCGCAGCCGCCACCGAGACCTCCTCCCCCACGTCGGCCGCACCGACGGAGCCCGGAGCGCTGCCGGCGTTCGCCGCACCGGCCGGACTCGGCGAGAACTGCGAGTACCCGGCGTCGGCGGAAAAGGCCGCCAAGCAGGTCAACCCGCCGCGCGCCGGCAAGGTACCCACCGACCCCGCCGAGGTCAGCGCCAGCATGTCCACCGACCAGGGCAACATCGGCCTGCTCCTCGACAACGGCAAGGCGCCGTGCACGGTGAACAGCTTCGCCAGCCTCGCCCAGCAGGGCTACTTCGACAACACCCCGTGCCACCGGCTGACCACCGCCGATTCGCTGAAGGTGCTGCAGTGCGGCGACCCGACCGGCAAGGGCACCGGTACCCCGGGGTACTCGTTCGCCAACGAGTATCCGACCAACCAGTACCAGCCCGACGACCCGAAGCTGCAGGAACCGGTCACCTATCCGCGCGGCACGCTGGCCATGGCGAACGCCGGTCCGAACACCAACGGCAGCCAGTTCTTCCTCGTGTACCAGGACTCGAAGCTGCCGCCGAACTACACCGTGTTCGGCCGCGTCGACGACACCGGACTGGCCACGCTGGACAAGATCGCGCAGGGCGGGATCGAGGGTGGCGGCCAGGACGGCGCACCGGCCACCCCGGTCACGGTGAAGTCGATCCTGCTGGACTGACGCCGTGACCGCGCCTCCGCCGTACGGCGGTCCCCAACCGCCGTACGGCTATCCGGCGCAGTACCCCTACGGCTATCCGCCGCCGAGGCAGACCAACACGCTGGCCATCGCCGCACTGGTGTGCGCGTTCGTCTTCGCGCCGCTGGGCATCGTGTTCGGTCATCTCTCGCTGTCGCAGATCAAGAAGTCCGGCGAGGAGGGCCGCGGGATCGCGATCGCGGGGCTGGTCATCGGATACCTGGTGACGGTCCTGACGGTGCTGATCGTCGTCGTCGGCGTCGTCTTCCTCGCGGCGGTGGGCCGCGACCTCGAAAGGCTCGACGGCATGGTCGACGTCACCGCCACGCCGGGATTGCCCACCGACGAGCTGCCCGAGTTCAAGCCGCCCGCCACGCTCGGCTCGAACTGCCAGTACCCGCGAACGTCAGAGCCATCGAGCAAGCCGGCCAAGCCGCCGCGCACCGGCCGCGTGCCGACCGATCCGGGGCGCGTCAGCGCCAGCCTGGCCACCAACCAGGGCAACATCGGCCTGCAGCTGGACAACGCCAAATCCCCGTGCACGGTGAACAACTTCGCCAGCCTCGCCCAGCAGGGCTTCTACGACGGCACCACGTGCCACCGCCTGACCACCGACGACACCCTCGGCGTCCTGCAGTGCGGCGACCCCAGCGGCACCGGCACCGGCGGACCCGGGTACCAGTTCCCGAACGAGTACCCGACCAACCAGTACCGGTTGAGCGACCCGGCGCTGCGCTCACCCGTCCGCTATCCGCGCGGGACGCTGGCGATGGCCAACGCGGGCGTCGGCACCAACGGCAGCCAGTTCTTCCTCGTCTACGCGGACTCCGAGCTACCGCCGACGTACACGGTGTTCGGCACGATCGACGCGACCGGCCTGGCGACGCTGGACAAGATCGCGGCCAAGGGTGTCGCCGACGGCAGCGACGACGGAAAGCCGGCGACCGACGTGCGGATCGAATCGATCCGCCTGGATTGACCCGCTACTTCGTCGGCGCGGTCTCGATGTAGAACTCGACGTCGTCGCCCTCGACCTTGGTCACCCGCATGTTCGCGGTGTACTCGGCGCCCTCGGGTCCAGTGAACTTGCACTCGAACTTCGCGCCTTCTTTGGCCTCGACGCCCTCGGGGCACTTCACGTCGGTCGGTTTGAAGCCGGTCT
Source organism: Mycobacterium sp. E136 (assembly GCF_001666865.1). Taxonomy (NCBI): domain Bacteria; kingdom Bacillati; phylum Actinomycetota; class Actinomycetes; order Mycobacteriales; family Mycobacteriaceae; genus Mycobacterium; species Mycobacterium sp. E136. Next base: position 3,721 of record NZ_LZJE01000403.1, on the reverse strand, counting down.
GCTCAGACACGAGGTCGACGATGGATTTCGCGGCGCCTTCCGGCTTGATCGTGGACCCGCACCCCACCAGAACGACTCCGAGGGAGACCAGAACGACGAGTACCGCGGCCCGCATCGTCGCAGTATGTCAGACCCGGCAAAAATTGACGCGGTTCAGCGGTATTTGCCGGCGGCTCACGCCGCTTCTGCCCGATTGCGGCTCACGCCGCGGACGTCACCCGGTAGACGTCGTACACGCCCTCCACGTTGCGCACCACGTTGAGCACGTGGCCGAGATGCTTCGGGTCGCCCATCTCGAACGTGAACCGGCTGATCGCCACCCGGTCGTTAGACGTCGTCACCGACGCGGACAGGATGTTGACCTTCTCGTCGGCCAGCACCCGCGTGACATCCGACAGCAACCGGTGCCGGTCGAGCGCCTCGACCTGGATGGCGACCAGGAACACCGACGACGGCGACGGCGCCCACTTCACGTCGATGATGCGCTCCGACTGCTGTTGCAACGACGAGGCGTTCGTGCAGTCGGTGCGGTGCACGCTGACCCCTCCGCCACGCGTGACGAAACCCATGATGTTGTCGCCCGGCACCGGCGTGCAGCACTTGGCGAGCTTGGTCAGCACACCCGGAGCGCCCGGCACGGAGACTCCGACGTCGTCGCTGGTGCGTTGACGCACCGGCATGGTCGCGGGCGTGGAGCGCTCGGCGAGTTCGTCGGAGGCCTCCTCGTCCCCACCGACCTGAGCGACGAGTCGCTGCACCACGTGCCGCGCCGACACGTGCCCCTCGCCCACCGCGGTGTAGAGCGCCGAGACGTCGACGTACCGCAGTTCGCGGGCCAGCGCACCCATCGATTCGGCATTCATCAAGCGCTGCAACGGAAGTCCGCCGCGGCGGACCTCACGCGCGATCGCGTCCTTGCCGGCCTCGAGCGCCTCCTCGCGGCGTTCCTTGGCGAACCACTGCCGGATCTTGGCCTTCGCCCGTGGCGAGACCACGAAGGTCTGCCAGTCGCGCGACGGCCCGGCGTTCGGCGCCTTGGATGTGAAAACCTCGACCACTTCGCCGTTTTCGAGCTTGCGCTCCAGCGCCACGAGGCGCCCGTTCACCCGAGCGCCGATGCAGCGGTGACCGACCTCGGTGTGCACCGCGTACGCGAAGTCGACCGGGGTCGACCCGGTGGGCAGCGTGATCACGTCACCCTTGGGCGTGAACACGAAGATCTCCTGCACCGCAAGGTCGTAGCGCAGCGATTCCAGGAACTCGCCGGGGTCGGCGGCCTCTCGCTGCCAGTCGAGAAGCTGCCGCATCCAGGCCATGTCGTCGATCTCGGTCGACGAGTGCTGGTTGGGGACGTTGCGGCCCTTGGTCTCCTTGTAGCGCCAGTGCGCGGCGATCCCCAGCTCGGCGGTCTTGTGCATGTCGTGGGTGCGGATCTGCACTTCCAGCGGTTTGCCCTCGGGCCCGACGACCGTCGTGTGCAGGGACTGGTACACGCCGTACCGCGGCTGGGCGATGTAGTCCTTGAACCGACCCGCCATCGGCTGCCACAGCGAGTGCACGACGCCCAAAGCCGCGTAACAGTCCCGTATTTCGTCGCACAGGATGCGCACGCCGACGAGGTCGTGGATGTCGTCGAAGTCGCGACCCTTTACGATCATCTTCTGGTAGATCGACCAGTAGTGCTTGGGCCGGCCCTCCACGATCGCGTTGATCTTCGACGCAGTGAGCGTCGAGTTGATCTCGGCGCGCACCTTGGCCAGGTAGGTGTCGCGGGACGGCGCGCGGTCGGCGACCAGCCGCACGATCTCCTCGTACTTCTTCGGGTGCAGGATCGCGAACGCGAGATCCTCGAGCTCCCATTTGACCGTCGCCATGCCCAACCGATGCGCAAGCGGGGCAATGACTTCCAGGGTCTCGCGGGCCTTGCGCTGCTGCTTCTCCGGCGGCAGGAACCGCATCGTGCGCATGTTGTGCAGCCGGTCGGCCACCTTGATCACCAGCACGCGGGCGTCGCGCGCCATCGCGATGATCATCTTGCGGATGGTCTCGCCCTCCGCGGCGGTGCCCAGCGCGACCTTGTCCAGCTTGGTGACCCCGTCGACGAGATGACCGACCTCGGTGCCGAACTCCTCGGTCAGCGCCTCGAGCGTGTACCCGGTGTCCTCGACGGTGTCGTGCAGCAGCGCCGCGATCAGCGTGGTGGTGTCCATGCCGAGCTCGGCCAGGATGTTGGCCACCGCCAACGGATGCGTGATGTAGGGGTCACCCGAGCGGCGCAGCTGATCAGCGTGCCGCTGCTCGGCCACCTCGTAAGCACGCTGCAACAGCTGCAGATTGGCCTTCGGGTAGATCTCCTTGTGGACGGCCACCAACGGCTCGAGCACCGGGTTGATCGCGCTGCGCTGCGATGTCATCCGGCGGGCCAACCGGGCCCGTACCCGGCGCGACGCGCTCGCCGACGCCTTCGGCGTCTCCAGCGGCTGTGTTTCGGGGATCTGCGCGCCCGCCGGCGGCGACTGCACGGCCTGACCCGTGCGGGGTTCTTCGGCCATGGTCACCTCCCCGGTCCCGTTTTCGCGAGCGCCCGATGCGCCGCCGCAGTACGCGCCTTCGAGGATATCCCTCAGACCCGGTGCAGCGACGTGACCGGCAGCGGTTCCAGCGCCTCACGGCCGCGCAGCGCGGTCAACTCGAGCAGGACCGCGGCGCCCGTCACCGTCGCACCCGCGTGCTGCAGCAGCTTGACGGCGGCGGCCGCGGTGCCGCCGGTGGCCAGCACATCGTCGATGATCAGGATGTCGCGGCCGCCGAGGTCGATGCCGTCGGCCGGGATCTCCAGCGTCGCGGTGCCGTATTCGAGCGCGTAGGTCTCGCTGAGCACCGGCGGCGGCAGCTTGCCGCCCTTGCGGATCGCCAATACGCCTGTGCCCAGGCGCAATGCGACCGCCGCGCCGAGCAGGAAGCCCCGCGCGTCGATCCCGGCCACCAAGTCGGCGCCACGGGCGGACTCGGCGAGGGCATCGGTGACGGCGGCCAGCGCATGCGCGTCGGCCAGCAACGGGGTGAGGTCCTTGAAGGCGACGCCGGGTTCGGGGAAATCGGGCACCTGGCGCATCATCCGCGCGATCAGCGCCGAGATCTCCTCGGTACCGGCGTTCACCGGTCGAGCACCCAACGGTCCATGTTCCACCCCGCGCCCCACCGGGTCGGATTACTGCTCACAGCGAACATCTTCTTCGATGTCAGCACCGTGCGCTGCTGCCGGTACAGCGGCAGCGTCGGCATGTCGCCCCACAGCACCGGCCCGCCCTCGCCGAGCAGTCTTGCCAGTTCCTTCGGGTCGTTGGTGATGGCCATGGCCGAGATGGCCCGGTCGACCTGCGGGTTGGAGTAGCGCGGCAGGTTGTTGCCGTTCCCGGTGTGGAACTGGTAGGCGTCCATAGCCGACGATCCGGTCGATCCGCTGCCCGCAGCGCCGCCCGTGCTGGCCAACAGCACGTCGATCTCGTTGTTACGCAACGACAGTGGGCCCACGGTGTCGCTCGCAGCGTCCTCGACGGTGATGCCGGCGGGCGCACACGCCTTGGCGATGGTGCCCACGGTCGCCGCAAGCCGCGCGTTGGGGCTCTGGTAGCCGATGCGAACGGTCAACGGACGCGCGTTGAGCGCGGCCCGCGCGGCATCGGGGTTGGCCGCGACGAACTGCCCGGGTTCGGGCCCT
>NZ_LZJE01000402.1:0-5510 GCF_001666865.1 Mycobacterium sp. E136 | reverse complement strand
ACCGCGGCGGCGGGTGATGCAGGTGCGCCTCGACCAGCCCCACTCGGGAGTCCTCCCGATACGGCGGCGATCCGGTGATCAGCTCGACCGCCGTGCACGCCAGCGCGTATTCGTCGGTGGCCTCCGACGGCGCCCGCCCGGCGATCAACTCCGGGGCCGAGTACGGCAGCGAGGCCTCCACCTCCATCGGACGACGACAGAAGTCGTCGGTCAGCTCGACGGCCACCCCGAAGTCGATGAGCACTGCGCGCGAGCCGTCGGGCTCGATCAGGATGTTCGCGGGTTTGACATCGCAGTGCACGATCGCGCGGTTGTGGATGTAGTCGAGCGCATCGGCGATCTGGCCGAGGGCGGCCAGACGTTCGGGCACTGTCCGCAGGCGCTGCGCCCCGCCACCGGCGACGAACTCCATCGTCAGCCACCCCGGGCCCCGTTCGTACACGGTCACGATGTGGTGGTGATCGAGCCGGTGGGCGAACTCGAACTCCCGTCGCAGGCGGGCCGCGTGGGCGCGGTCACGCGCGTGGTCGTCGAGGACCTTGAGCGCGACCACCCGCGCCGGGTTCTCGGCGTCGTGCACCCGGTAGACCGTGGCGGATCCGCCTCGGCCGAGAATCTCGTCGACCACGTAATCGTCGAACCGGTCGCCGACGGAGAGCACGAGCTCAGACTAATGCCGGCGGCGGCGTGCACCTTCGGAGACGGCTGCCCGCGCTCTGTCCCTCCGATAGTGTCGTGACGTGCCAGGCTGGAACGGGAACACCGCCTCCGAGTGGGTCCCCACCGGATCGGTCACCGTGCGGGTGCCCGGCAAGGTCAACCTCTATCTGGAGGTCGGTGACCGCCGCGACGACGGCTATCACGAACTCACCACCGTGTTCCACGCCGTGTCGCTGCTCGACGAGGTCACCGTCCGCAACGCCGACATGCTGTCGCTGGAGATGTCCGGTGAAGGCGCCGAATCGCTACCCGCCGACGAACGCAACCTGGCGTGGCAGGCGGCCGAGTTGATGGCCGAGCACGTGGGCCGCGCCCCGGACGTGGCGATCACGATCGACAAATCCATCCCCGTCGCCGGCGGGATGGCGGGCGGCAGCGCCGACGCGGCCGCAGTGCTGGTGGCGATGAACACCCTCTGGGAGCTGGGCGTGCCGCGCCGCGACCTCCACACGCTGGCGGCGCGGCTCGGCAGCGACGTGCCGTTCGCGCTGCACGGGGGGACCGCGCTCGGCACGGGCCGCGGCGAGGAGCTGGCGACGGTGCTGGCCCGCACGACCTTCCACTGGGTGCTGGCGTTCGCCGACGGGGGGTTGTCGACACCGGCGGTCTTCACCGAGATCGACCGGTTGCGCGAGTCGGCGGGACCCGACCGCGAGGCCCCGCCGCGCCTCGACGATCCCGAGCCCGTGCTGGCGGCGCTGGCGTCCGGCGATGCCGCGCAACTCGCCCCGCTGCTCGGCAACGACCTGCAACCCGCCGCGCTGAGCCTCGACCCGGGGTTGCGCCGTACGCTGCGGGCCGGCATGGAGGCCGGGGCGTTGGCCGGCATCGTGTCCGGATCCGGCCCGACGTGTGCCTTCCTGTGCGCATCGGCGGGTCAGGCCGTCGATGTGGGCGCGCAGCTGGCAGGCGCGGGCGTATGCCGCACCGTGCGGGTGGCCAGCGGCCCAGTCCAGGGCGCCCGGGTGGTGCCGACACCGTCCACCTCGGTTTAGTCCGTCAGACGTTGGTTGGGCACCTTACGTTCGAGACAAGGTCTACACGACTGTGCGCGGCCGCCGGAGAGTGTGAGCCAGACCTCAATAATCGCGACAGTTTGGCGACTACTTAAGAGTTGCTTAAGATGACCGATGGTGAAGATTAGCTGTCACGCATCGGACGCGATGATCTTTCCCGCCGGTGACTTCGGTGGGCGTCTCGTCGGATACGGCGCAGGTTTTGGTGCATCACCATTTCGAGACTCAACCGCTCCCGAATCGTGCGCGCGCCTACGCAAAAGCGCCTCCGATCAGGCGGAGCATATGACGTGGGCATTTGCGCTGGGGCTGATGTCGCCGGCGCAGCGGCTCCAGAAACCGAGGAGGTCGTCGTGAGCCGATTCACCGAGAAGATGTACCGCAACGCCCGCACCGTTACGACGGGCATGGTTACCGGTGAACCGCACGAACCGGTCCGGCACACCTGGGGTGAGGTGCACGAGCGGGCGCGCTGCATTGCTGGTGGCCTGAAGGAGGCCGGCATCGGCCTGGGCGACGCCATCGGCGTGCTTGCCGGCTTCCCGGTCGAGATCGCCCCGACCGCGCAGGGTCTGTGGATGCGCGGCGCCAGCCTGACCATGCTGCACCAGCCCACACCCCGCACCGACCTCGCCGTGTGGGCCGAGGACACCATGAATGTCGTGCGGATGATCGAGGCCAAGGCCGTGATCGTCTCCGAGCCGTTTCTGGTGGCAGTCCCGGTGCTCGAAGAGCAGGGCATCAAGGTTCTGAAGGTCGACGACCTCCTGACGTCCGAGCCGGTCGATCCGATCGACGTCGGCGAGGACGATCTCGCCCTGATGCAGCTGACGTCCGGATCGACGGGTTCGCCCAAGGCGGTCCAGATCACCCATCGCAACATCTACTCCAACGCCGAAGCGATGTTCATCGGCGCCGAGTACGACGTCAACAAGGACGTCATGGTCAGCTGGCTGCCGTGCTTCCACGACATGGGCATGGTCGGCTTCCTGACGATCCCGATGTACTTCGGTGCGGAGCTGGTCAAGGTCACGCCGATGGACTTCCTGCGGGACACCCTGCTGTGGGCCAAGCTCATCGACAAGTACAAGGGCACGATGACCGCGGCGCCCAACTTCGCCTATGCGCTGTTCGCCAAGCGGTTACGCCGCCAGGCCAAGCCGGGCGAGTTCGATCTGTCGTCGCTCCGCTTCGCATTGTCGGGAGCCGAGCCCGTCGAGCCTGCGGACGTCGAGGATCTGCTGGACGCGGGTGCGCCGTTCGGGCTGAAGCCCGACGCTATCTTGCCCGCTTACGGAATGGCCGAGACCACGCTTGCGGTGTCGTTCTCGCCGTGCGGAGCGGGTCTGGTCGTCGACGAGGTCGACGCCGATCTGCTGGCCGCCCTGCGCCGTGCCGTGCCTGCCACCAAAGGCAACACCCGGCGCCTGGCCTCCCTGGGCCCGCTGCTGCGCGACCTCGAGGCGCGCGTGATCGACGAGCAGGGCAACGTGATGCCGCCGCGCGGCGTCGGCGTCATCGAACTCCGGGGCGAGTGCCTGACGCCCGGTTACCTCACCATGGGTGGATTCATCCCCGCGCAGGACGAGCACGGCTGGTACGACACCGGCGACCTCGGCTACATCACCGAGGAAGGCAACATCGTCGTGTGCGGCCGCGTGAAGGACGTCATCATCATGGCGGGCCGCAACATCTATCCGACCGACATCGAGCGGGCCGCGTGCCGCGTTGAGGGTGTTCGACCGGGTTGTGCGGTCGCCGTGCGGCTAGACGCGGGGCATGCGCGCGAGACGTTCGCCGTCGCCGTCGAGTCCAACTCGTGGCAGGACCCTGACGAAGTGCACCGCATCGAGCGGCAGGTCGCCCACGAGGTGGTGGCCGAGGTCGACGTGCGTCCCCGCAACGTCGTCGTACTGGGACCTGGCACCATCCCGAAGACGCCGTCGGGCAAGCTGCGCCGCAGCAACTCGGTTTCGCTCGTCACTTAGCACCCCGCGCTGGGTCTACGGGCAGCTGGGATAACGAGCTGTCGGTGGATGTCGATACGGTCGGTGTGATGCCTTCCGCCCCTGCCATCGAGGCGATCGATCTCGTCAAGCGCTTCGGCGACGCCCCCGGTGGACCGGCGGTCGACCACGTCAGCTTCATCGTTCCGCCCGGTACCGTGTTCGGCCTGCTCGGCCCGAACGGTGCGGGCAAGACCACCACGGTGCGGATGATGACGACGCTGACCGCACCCACCAGCGGGACCGCCCGCGTCGCGGGCTACGACGTCGTTCGCGAACCCGACCAGGTGCGCCGCAACATGGGGCTGACCGGTCAGGTCGCCACCGTCGACGAACTGCTCACCGGCCGCGAGAACATCCGATTGATCGGCGGGCTCTACGGCATCCGCAGGAAGGACCTCAGACGGCTGGGCGATCAACTGCTCGATCAGTTCTCGCTCGCCGACGCCGCCGACCGTGTGGTGAAGTCCTACTCGGGCGGCATGCGCCGCCGCCTCGATCTCGCGGTGAGCTTGCTGGCATCGCCACCGGTGTTGTTCCTCGACGAGCCGACCACGGGCCTGGATCCGCGCAGCCGCAGCGAATTGTGGGAGGCACTAAGGGAATTGGTCAGACAGGGCACCACGCTGCTGCTGACCACGCAGTACCTCGAGGAGGCCGATCAACTCGCCGACAACATTTTGGTGATCGACAAGGGTCGCATCATCGCCGAGGGGTCGCCGCTCGAGCTCAAACAACAGGCGGGCAATGCCAGCCTGGTCGTCACCGTGACGAAAGCCGAGGACCTGCCTGCCGCCGAGGCCCTGCTGGCGAGAGGCGGCGCCGAGGTGTTCGTCAACGCGGGCGCCCGCGAGTTGACCGCGCCCGCCGACGGACTCGACGACATGATCCGCGTCGCGGGGTGGCTGCGGGAGAGCGACATCGCGGTCGACGACATCGGGTTGTCGCGACCGAGCCTCGACGACGTGTTCCTGTCTCTGACCGGCCATCGCAGCGAAGAGGAGGACGACGCGTGACCGCCGAAGACGTCGAGACCATCGCGCCGCCCGCTCAGATCCATGCCCGACGGGTGCCGCTGCACACCCCGAACATCGCCCAGCAGTCGTGGATCATGGTCAAGCGCAACCTGATCCACACCAAACGCATGCCCGAGATGCTCAGCGACGTCACCGCTCAGCCCATCATGTTCGTGTTGCTGTTCGCATTTGTGTTCGGCGCCTCGATACCCAATCCTGGAGGAACGAACTATCGCGAGTTCCTGCTGCCCGGCATCCAGGCGCAGACCATCGTGTTCTCGGCGTTCGTCGTGGCATCCGGCATCACCGCCGACGTCGAGAAGGGCATCATCGACCGGTTTCGGTCGCTGCCGATCTCGCGGTCGTCGGTGCTCGTCGGCCGCAGCATCGCCAGCTTGATCCACTCCTCGCTCGGCGTGGTGGTGATGGCGCTGACGGGCCTGGCGATCGGGTGGCGGATCCGGGGAAGCGTCGCCGAGGCGGTGCTGGCCTTCGCCCTCGTCCTGGTCTTCGGATTCGGCATGATCTGGTTCGGCATCCTGATCGGATCGCTATTGCGCACCGTCGAAGCCGTCAACGGCGTGATGTTCACCGTTCTGTTTCCGATCACGTTCCTGGCCAACACGTTTGTGCCCACCGAGCCGATGCCGCACTGGCTGCGGGTGATCGCCGAATGGAATCCGGTGTCGTCGCTCGCTCAGGCGATGCGTCAATTGTGGGGCAACGGCGGCCCCGCGCCGGAAAGCGCGCAG
>NZ_LZJE01000401.1:0-2888 GCF_001666865.1 Mycobacterium sp. E136 | reverse complement strand
GCACCGTCGTCGCAGTTGGCCCCGGCCGCTGGGATGAGGACGGCGAAAAGCGCATCCCGCTGGACGTCTCCGAGGGCGACACCGTCATCTACAGCAAGTACGGCGGCACCGAGATCAAGTACAACGGCGAGGAGTACCTGATCCTGTCGGCACGCGACGTGCTGGCCGTCGTCAACAAGTAAGCACCCGTGTTCCGCCCCGGGAATCCCCGTCCGCACGGGTGATTTCCGGGGCGGTATGCGTCTAACTGAAAGACAGCTATGAGCAAGCAGATTGAGTTCAACGAAACTGCGCGCCGCGCAATGGAAGCCGGCGTAGACAAGCTGGCCGACGCGGTGCGGGTGACCCTTGGGCCGCGCGGCCGCAACGTGGTGCTGTCCAAGTCGTGGGGCGGGCCGACCGTCACCAACGACGGTGTGACGATCGCCCGCGAGATCGACCTCGAAGACCCGTTCGAAAACCTCGGCGCGCAGCTGGTCAAGTCGGTCGCCACCAAGACCAACGACGTGGCGGGCGACGGCACCACCACCGCGACCGTGCTGGCCCAGGCCCTGGTCAAGGGCGGCCTGCGCAACGTCGCGGCGGGCGCCAACCCGATCGCACTCGGTGCGGGCATCGCCAAGGCCGCCGATGCGGTGTCGGAGGCACTGCTGAGCGCGGCCACGCCGGTGTCGGAGAAGAACGCCATCGCCCAGGTCGCCACGGTCTCGTCGCGCGACGAGAAGGTCGGCGAACTGGTCGGCGAGGCGATGACGAAGGTCGGCGCCGACGGCGTCGTCTCCGTCGAGGAGTCCTCGACGCTGGAGACCTATTTGGAGATGACCGACGGCGTCGGCTTCGACAAGGGCTACCTCTCGGCGTACTTCGTCACCGATTTCGACGCCCAGGAGGCGGTGCTCGAGGACGCGTACGTGCTGCTGCACCGCGAGAAGATCAGTTCCCTGCCGGACCTGCTGCCGCTGCTGGAGAAGGTCGCCGAGGCGGGCAAGCCGCTGTTGATCATCGCCGAAGACGTTGAGGGCGAAGCACTCTCGACGCTGGTGGTCAACGCGATCCGCAAGACGCTCAAGGCCGTGGCGGTCAAGGCGCCGTTCTTCGGTGATCGCCGCAAGGCTTTCCTCGAAGACCTCGCCATCGTCACCAACGGCCAGGTCGTCAATCCCGATGTCGGCCTGGTGCTGCGCGAGGTCGGCCTCGAGGTGCTGGGCACCGCCCGGCGCGTGGTGGTCAACAAGGACAGCACCACGATCGTCGACGGCGGTGGCACCAAGGAAGCCATCGAGGCGCGAAAGTCGCAGCTGCGGGCCGAGATCGAGGTCTCCGATTCCGAGTGGGACCGCGAGAAGCTCGAGGAGCGGTTGGCCAAGCTGGCCGGCGGTGTCGCCGTCATCCAGGTGGGCGCCGCGACCGAGACCGACCTGAAGAAGCGCAAGGAAGCCGTCGAGGACGCCGTCGCGGCGGCCAAGGCGGCCGTCGAGGAGGGCGTCATCGCCGGTGGCGGTGCGGCGCTGGTCCAGACGCGCGGTGCACTGGAGAAGTTGCGCGACAGCGTGTCCGGTGACGAGCGCCTCGGCGTCGAGCTGTTCTCGGCAGCGCTCGGGTCTCCGCTGTACTGGATCGCCACCAACGCCGGCCTGGACGGCGCGGTCGTGGTGAACAAGGTGACGGAGTCGCCTGCGGGACATGGCTTCAACGCCGCGACCCTGACCTTCGGTGACCTGGCGGCCGACGGTGTCGTCGATCCGGTCAAGGTGACGCGTTCGGCGGTGTTGAACGCGGCGTCGGTGGCCCGCATGGTGCTCACCACCGAGACCGCAGTTGTGGACAAGCCGGAGGAACCCGAGGATGACGGCCACGGCCACGGACACGGCCACCACCACCATCACTGATCAGTAGTTCGAAACACCCCCGGTCACCAGGCCGGGGGTGTTTTGTTCTGACATGGACCGCATCTGGCAGTGGGCATGGGACCGGTATGGACCGAGGTATTCGTGGGCGATATGGGGAGTCACGTTGGCCTCGATGCTGGTGACCTACATCCTGTGGTCGCAGCTGCTCGTCGCTTTCGAGGACTCGGATCGCTATGTCGCGGCGGCGGTGGTCACAGCAATCGCCGTTCTGGTGAACGCGTCGGTGTCGATACTTCCCGCCAGCCGGATGTTTCGTCGGGCGCATCAGTGGGCGGCGGGTCGCGAAGTTGACCGCAAGGAGGCTCTGACAGACACGTACGCCTGGAGCAGAGCTGCGAGCGTCCGAGCGACGTGGTTCCTGCCTATGTGGACCGCGCTGTTTACATTGTCCGTCGGCGCGGTGGCGGGAGCGACGGGATGGCGGCTGGCCCAGTACGCAATCCTGGGTGCCGCATTGGGCATCGCCATGGCGCTGCTCGGCATGCACACCTCTGTGCAGGGAGCGATGCGTCCGGTTCGAGCCGCACTTGCCGCCGATACCGTAATCGGTGACGAGCTGCCCCGCTCACATCCGACCTTCGCGGCGTGGCTCAACGTCGCGATGCTGGGCTCTCTGTTTGCTTCCACAGTCATCGGCGCGACGCTGGGCATCGTGTGGGATTCTGCCGCAAAATCTCCGGCGCTTCTCGTCTTAATCGGTTGCGTGGCAATCGGTCTCTACTGGCCGATCACTGTCAGCGGCGTCGTTCTACCGTCTTTGCGGCCGATTCGCGACCTCGCCGGCGGAACTGAACGGGTCGCCGTCGGTGATTACACCCAGCACCTGCCCGTGGTCCAAGACGATGACTTGGGAGCGCTTGCGGCATCGTTCAATCGCATGCAGACGGGACTGGTTGAACGGCAACGACTCCAGGCCGCCTTCGGCACCTACGTCGACCCAGCGCTTGCCGGCCGTCTCCTCGAGCAGGGTGACGACGT
>NZ_LZJE01000400.1:0-836 GCF_001666865.1 Mycobacterium sp. E136 | reverse complement strand
GAGACCAGCAAGGTGACCGATACGACGACCACCAGCGAGGTACGCACCGCGTTGCCCACAGCAACCCCCACACCCGACGGCCCGCCCGAGGCGAAGTAGCCGAAGTAGGTGTGAATCAACAAGATCGTGATCGCCATCAGCACCGCCTGCAGAAACGACCACAACAAATCGATCGGGTTCAAAAACGTGTCGAAATAATGGTCATAGAGCCCCCCGGACTGACCGAACAACACCACCGTGGTGAACTGCGAGGCCACAAACGACAAGATCACCGCGATCGAGTACAGCGGCGTGATCGCCACCATCCCGGCCACGATGCGCGTAGAGACCAGATACTCCACCGGCCGAATCGCCATCGACTCCAGCGCATCGATCTCCTCGTTGATACGCATCGCGCCCAACTGCGCGGTCACCCCGGCCCCGAACGTGGCCGCCAACCCGATCCCGGCCACCACCGGCGCCGCGATACGCACGTTGATGAACGCCGCCAAAAACCCCGTCAACGCCTCGATACCGATATCGCCCAACGACGAATAACCCTGCACCGCCAACGTGCCACCGGCGGCCAACGTCAAAAACCCCACGATCGCGACCGTGCCGCCGATCATCGCCAACGTGCCCGCACCCATCGAGATCTCGGCGATCAACCGCACGATCTCCTTGCGGAAGTGCACCGCCGCATGCGGCACCCCACCCAACGCGCGCAGATAAAACAGCATGTGATCGCCGATACGACCCAAAAAGTCCACCGGACGGCGCGCACCCCGAGTAAACCGCGGATACGTACTACGAAGAACCTGAACCGTGCCCATTCGGCGACCCCCGCTAACCCGTCG
>NZ_LZJE01000399.1:0-46505 GCF_001666865.1 Mycobacterium sp. E136 | reverse complement strand
GGGGCGGCCAGCGCCGCCGCCGGTGCGGGCGGTGGAGGCGGAGCGAACGGATCGAACGGCGGGGGCGGCGGAGGCAGCAAGTTGTTCACCGCGTCGATCGCGTCGTCGACGATGTTGCGCGGCGTCGCACCGGACAGGCCGCGACCGCACGTAGGCCACGCGCCCTTGCCCTGGCTGGCGAGCACGCGTTCGGCGACCGCGATCTGCTCTTCCTTGGAGGCCAGGTGCGCGGCGGGTGCGTACTCACCGCCGCCGTGACCGGACCAGGTGCTCGGCGAGAACTGCAGCCCGCCCTGATAGCCATTACCGGTGTTGATCGACCAGTTGCCGCCGGACTCGCAGCTGGCGACCTGATCCCATTCGCTGTCCGAGGCGGCGTTGGCCTGGCTGGCCAGCGCGATGCTTCCGGTTCCGAGCACAGCGCCCGTGAAGGCGACTTTCGCAACGTTGACAGCCGACGAAGTCGGCTTGCGGTGCCGTCCACTCATAGGTGCGTTCGGTCCTCTCTTCGGCGCCCGCGAGGTCAGCTGTCGGGTTCGGGCTGGAGAGGTATGCCCGGCCGTGTCGCACAACGCGATTCGGCTTCACCCCAAGGAACCGTCGGTTCCTGGTCCGTCTTTGACTCGGCGGACCGGTGGGTCCCCCGCCTCCATCCAAGTTGTTCGTTGGTATCCCGTGCGCCAACGGATGGAGCTCGGCGCGGTTGGGCACGGCGGGCCAATCGGTTTGGGGTCGACCGGCTTGGGACTGAACCGTATCGGCTCGTTTTGGCCGCGTCATCTTTTGCCGATTACGGCGTTTTCCGCCTCGGCAAATCTTAAAAATCTTCTAAATGCCCAGCAGTTGCGGGCGTTTCCGCAGGACTATCGCGGGCTCCACCGCGTCGTAGCCAGGTTGTGATCATTCCGTTATGTGACGGAAATCACCGTTATCCGCCGGCGAATGGGGGAAGAACATCGATCGTTTGAGCGTCGCGCAACGCGACCGACTCATCGCGCACTGCGACCCCGTCGCACAGAAAACTGCAGCGTTTCAAGACTTTCGCGAGATTCTCGTCGCGTTCGGCCAGGCCGGCGACAAGCGCCGCGAGCGTCGTTCCGGGCCGAAGCCGAATCGTCTCCTCATCGTTACCGGCGGCGGCCCGTGCAGCCGCGAAATAGCGGACGTTCACCGCGAATGTCGTTGCCGTCGTCATTGCTTCCTTCGACTCATCCGCCGATCGCGCTCATCGGGCGGTCGGGTTGTACGAAGTCCGGATCGTTGATGCCGTGGCCCGCGGCCTTGGCCCACATCGCCGCGCGCCACGCGGCCTCGACGGCGGCGTCGTCAGCACCGTCGCGCATCAGGCGGCGCAGGTCGGTCTCCTGCCGGGCGAACAGACAGTTGCGGACCTGACCGTCGGCGGTCAGCCGGGTGCGGTCGCAAGCGGAGCAGAACGCGTGTGAGACCGAGGCGATGATGCCGACCTTGCCCACCCCGCCGTCGACCCGCCACAACTCGGCAGGCGCCGATCCGCGCGGCGCGGAATCGGGGGTGAGCTCGAAGCGCTGCTGAAGCGCGGCTAGCACGTCGTCCGCGGCGATCGCCTTGCCTCGCTGCCACGCGTGGCCGGCGTCCAACGGCATCTGCTCGATGATGCGCAGCTGATAGCCGTGGTCGAGGCAGTACCGCAGCAGCGCCACCGCGTCGTCGAGCCCGGTGACCGGGTCGAGCACGGCGTTGACCTTCACCGGATCGAGCCCCGCGGCCTTGGCCGCCCGCAGACCGGCCAGCACATCGGCGAGTCGGTCCCTGCGGGTGATCGCGGCGAACCGCGCGGAGTCGACGGTGTCCAGCGACACGTTGATGCGGTCCAGCCCGGAGCTCTTGAGCCGCTCGGCCCGCCTGTCGAGGCCGACGCCGTTGGTTGTCAACGTGATCTCCGGGCGCGGTCGCAGCGCGGCCGTCGCGGCGACGACGTCCTCGAGGTGCCGGGCGACCAACGGCTCACCCCCGGTGAAGCGCACGCTCCGGATGCCCAGCTTCTCCACGGCGATGCGCAGCAGGCGGGTCAGCTCCTCGGGCCGCAACAGCTGTTCGGACGGCAGCCAGTCCAGCCCCTCGGCGGGCATGCAGTAGGTGCAGCGCAGGTTGCAACGGTCGGTCAGCGACACCCGCAGATCGGTGGCGATGCGGCCGAACGTGTCGATCAGCGGCCCGTCGGCGGGGGCGGGCGAGGGCGGTGCGGCCGAGGGCACACCGAGGTCGATGACGGTCATGCGGCGGCTCGCCAAGGGTCGGGTTGGCCCAGGCTGTCGACGGGGACGATGTCCTTCCCGAGCGGCATCAGCGATACCGGGATGAGCTTGAGGTTGGCCAGCGCGAGGGGGATGCCGACGATCGTGATCGCCATCGCCACGGCGGTGATGACGTGGCCGATGGCCAGCCAGACGCCGAACAGGATGACCCAGATAACGTTGCCGATCAGCGCTCCGGGGCGGGGTCCCGGTTTGTCGACGATCGTTTGGCCGAACGGCCACAGCGCGTACACCGCGATGCGCAGGGCGGCGAACCCGAACGGGATGGTGATGATCAGCACGAAGCAGATCAGCGCCGCGAGCAGGTAGCCCAGCGCCAGCCATAGGCCGCCGAAGACCAACCAGATGATGTTGAGTATCAATCGCATATGGGCGCTTCTTCTCCTCCAGCGGTGGCCTTCAGCCTACCGATAAGGGGGTGCTGGCGAGGTGGAGGTCAGAGTAGGATCGAGCAACACGCGTCCCGGCGCAATCGGGGCGCTTTCCTTATGTTCGCGATGTAGGTAGACAAGACGAGCGGGTGAGACCAGTGCCGACCGGCAAGGTTAAGTGGTACGACGCCGAAAAGGGCTTCGGGTTTTTGTCGCAGGAGGACGGCGAGGACGTCTACGTCCGATCCTCGGCGCTGCCATCCGGTGTCGAGACCCTCAAGGCCGGTCAGCGCGTCGAGTTCGGCATCGCCGCGGGTAGGCGCGGTCCCCAGGCGTTGACGTTGAAGGTCATCGATCCGCCGCCGAGCCTCACGCGGATGCGCCGCGAGGCGGCCGCCGCCGAGCGCAAGCACTCGCCCGACGAGCTGCACGGGATGATCGAGGACATGATCACGCTGCTGGAAAGCACCGTGCAGCCCGAGCTGCGTAAGGGCCGCTATCCCGACCGCAAGGTCGCTCGCCGGGTGTCCGAAGTGGTGCGTGCGGTCGCCCGCGAGCTCGAGCACTAGGTTTTATCGGCTCGAAACCGAGCTTGTGTTCGAGTATTCGGGCCTGGAACGCGCATATGTTCAGTTTCGGCTGGGCCCGGTCCAGCCGGCGTCGCACAGAGCGGAAGTTGTGCGCTCGATGATTGTGTTCGGTCGATAGCGCAGCATCTCGGCGCTCACGCGGATGATCCGCCAGCCGAGGGCTTCCAACCTCGCCTGCCTATCGATGTCGGCTGCGCGAATCCGCGGGTTCGTCCAGTGCTGTTCCCCGTCGTACTCGACGCCCACCTTCCACTCAGGCCATCCCATGTCGATGCGACCGACGTGCACGCCGCAAGCGTCATAGACGTTGATCTGCGTGCGCGATGGTCGTAGACCGGCGTCCGTCAGCACGAGCCGGGTGCGTGTCTCCTGCGGCGATTCGGCGCCTGGGTCGGCGAGTATCAGCACTTCGCGCAGTTGTCTCAGACCCCGTGCGCCGCGGTGACGTTCGATCAGGGCGTTGACGTCGGACAGCCGCAGCGCGGTGGCATGAAGCAACGCATCGACGCGAATGATGGCGAGGGTCCGCCCATATCGGCGGCCGAGGTCGAACGCCGTCCGCGCCGGGGTCGTCACCGGTAGTCCACGCACGGTGCAGATCTCATCGGGCGCCAGCGTGTCGTTGTGCAGGACGATTCCTCTTGTCTTGTGCTGGCTGCGCTGGTTGAGTTCGGCCGGAAGTCGGGTGTCGATCCACTTCGCTCCGTGCACCGCCGCAGCCGAGACAGCGACGACCGTCGCCGTGCGTCTCGACCACAGCCACGCAGCACGCGCGTTTTCCATCGGCGTGAGCACCTGACCGCGCGGGACGTACACATTGCGAAAGACAGCCTCGTATCGGGTGGACAGTTGATAGCGGTTGACCGTGCCCGCTGCCAGCGCCTCGGTACCCAAGAACGGCCAGTCCACAGTGGTATGACGGCGGTGTCGCCCAGCCGGTTCCACTCGGCGACTCACTCGAAACTGAGCTTGTGCGCGGAATCCCGGCGCTAGAACGCGCATAAGTTCAGATTCGGCGGGGAAGAATCGACGTCATGGCATATGTCGCCGACAAGTCCGACTCGGGTGGCGAGTTCAACCGCGACACCAAGTACATCGGCACTCGTATCACTGCCGATGGCCGCGACGGCTATCCCGTAGAACCCGGCCGCTACCGGCTCGTCGTCGCGCGGGCCTGCCCGTGGGCCAACCGCGCGATCATCGTTCGACGGCTGCTGGGCCTCGAGGACGTGCTGTCCATCGGCTTCTGCGGTCCGACCCATGACGAGGACAGCTGGACGTTCGACCTCGATCCGGGCGGCGTCGACCCGGTGCTGAAGATCCCGCGGCTCAAGGACGCCTACCTCAAACGTTTCCCCGACTACGACAAGGGCATCACGGTCCCGGCGATCGTCGACGTGCCGACCGGCGAGGTCGTCACCAACGACTTCCCCCAGATCACGCTCGACTTCTCCACCGAGTGGACGCAGTACCACCGCGACGGCGCCCCGGACCTGTACCCCGAGCCACTGCGCCACGAGATCGACGAGGTGGCGCAACGCATCTACACCGAGATCAACAACGGCGTGTACCGGTGCGGGTTCGCCGGCTCCCAGGAGGCCTACGAGAAGGCCTACGACCGGCTGTTCTTCGCGCTCGACTTGCTCTCCGAGCGCCTGGACGGCCAGCGATACCTGGTGGGCGACACCATCACCGAGGCCGACGTTCGGCTGTTCACCACGCTGGCGCGCTTCGACCCCGTCTATCACGGGCACTTCAAGTGCAACCGCCAGAAACTCGCCGAGCTACCCGTGTTGTGGGCTTACGCCCGCGACCTGTTCCAGACGCCGGGATTCGGCGACACCATCGATTTCGTCCAGATCAAGCAGCACTACTACATCGTGCACACCGACATCAACCCGACGCAGGTCGTCCCGAAGGGGCCCGACCTGTCCAACTGGTTGACACCGCACGGCCGGGAAGCGTTGGGCGGCAATCCCTTCGGCGATGGCACCCCGCCGGGCCCGCCGCGCGAGGGTGAGCGCGTACCGCACGGACACGGAGCAGGCTGACTCGTCAGGGCCACACCGTGCGCACCGACCACTCGGCGTGCGGCGCAGGCACCTCTTCCTCGTCGATGCGGACCAGCGTGGGCAGCCATATGACGAACCCGGTGAGCCTGCCGCGGTGCGGGTCGACGGTCGGGATCGTCACCGCCAACCGGGTGTTGGGCCGAAATTCCTCGATCACGTCGGAGTCCTCGTACTGGCGCAACAGCACCCACGGCGCTCGACCGATCGCCGGCGGCACCGACACCTGCACTGCGTGACGTTCGTTGACCGGCAACTCGCCCTGATCCTCGAACACCTCGCACTTGGTCGGGTTCTTCACGTCGCAGTACCGATAGGGGCCGACACGCACGAGGTGGCCACTCGAATATGCACTGATCTCAGGGTATTTCGGGGCGGGGTCCTCGCTGAGCCGCCAAATGAGCACGCCGGTGCCCACGCTCGCGAGAATCACCACCGCGACCAGCGCGGCGATCATGCGCTTCACTCGTGCGCCACCGCCGCGGCATCGGAACGTCCGCCCTCTTGTTCGGCCAGCACGGGTCGGTTTCCGCCGAGGCCGGGAATCAGCGAGTCACCGCGATAACTCACGACGGTTTGCGCGAGGCCGAGGATCAGCACCGAGGTGATCGCCGTGAAGCCGACCCACAGTTCGGTGTAGACCAGCACGCCGACCGCGCCGCCCGCGACCCAGGCCAGCTGCAGCACCGACTCCGAACGACCGAACGCCGACGCCCGCGACTCCTCGGGCAGATCGTCCTGCAGCGACGCGTCCAGCGAGGCCTTGCCGATCGCACTGGCCCCCGAGGTCACCAGTGTCGCGATCGCCGCCACCAGAAGGTTGCCGGTCAACGCGGCGGCCAGCGCGACAAGGGTGACGACGACCGTGCAGCGCACGACCACCTTGGCCGGATAGCCGAGCTTGAGTCGCGCGCTGGTGAAGTTGCCCGCGAAGTTGCCGATGGCCGCGGCCGCACCGATCACCCCGAGGATGCGCAACTGCTCCCACCCGCTGGCGTCATGCGACTTGGCGACGAACGCCGGATACAGGAACAGAAAGCCGACCATCACCTTGATGGTGCAGTTGCCCCACAGCGCGGCGATGGTGTTGCGCCCCAACGGCTGGCGCGCCGGCTTCGGCGGCGACAACGGTTCGGCGCCGCGCCGCAGTTCGCCCGTGCGACCGTGATAGCTCAGCGTCGCGGGCACCTCGCCCTCGGTGACCTCCACCCATCTCGGGATCCGCATCGACAACGCGGCACCGGCCACCGACACCGCGACGATCACGTAGAGCGCGCCCGGCATCTCGAACAGCTTGAACAGGTACTCCGCACCGGCGGCGACCGCGCCGCCAACCATCGTTCCGCCGAGTAGTCCGAACGTGGTCAGCCGCGAGTTCACCCGAACCAGATCAATGGTCGGCGGCAGCACACGCGGGGTCACCGCGCTGCGCAGCACGCTGAATGACTTGGACAGCACCATCATTCCCAGTGCGCACGGGTAGAGCACCCACGACGGGAAGCTTCCGGTGGCACCGTCGTAGTTGGCGATCAACACCACGGCGAGCGCAGTGCGCAATGCGAACGACGTGGCCAGGGCGACCCGGCGGCCGTGCTGCAGGCGGTCGAGCGCGGGGCCGATCAGCGGCGCGATGACGGCGAACGGCGCGATGGTGATCAACAGGTACAGCGCGACCTTGCCCTTGCTCTCGCCGGAGGCCGCCGCGAAGAACAGGGTGTTGGCCAGCGCGACCGCCATCGCGGCGTCGACAGCGAAGTTCGCGACCACCGGCCACGTCAGCGCCGTCAGACCGGACTTGTCGGCGCCGTCGGCGGTCGCGGCCCGGTGCACCAGGCCGTACATCTTGGAGCCCATCTCGCGGCTGCGCTGCGCGGCCACCCTTGTGACGGTGATCTTTTCGCCCGCGGCGCTGCCCATCCGGTGCGGAGGGGGCGTGGCGCCGAATTCACGGGTGGGCTCGTCGAGCGGCGGCAGCCAGCGGTTGGCGCTCGGGGTCGGGCCGTTGCGGCGAGGGCGACGGTAGCTCGGGTCGCTCGGATAGTTCGCCATTCCCGGGTGCTCGTCGCTCCACCGGTCGTCGGCGGGCGGGCGCGGCGGGTAATAGCGGGGGTCGCGCCGACCCGTGAAGTCTCGGGGGTCACGACGCGGTCCGCTCACGATGTCGATTCTCCACCATCGAAGCGGTGGCGGGCGTGCAGCCAACCGGTGTGGCTGCCGGTTAGCCGGTCAGGCAGTATTGAGGGCGATGGACAGCGTGACCGAATCCGCCGAACGGCCGGATCTGGAGGCGGTGCTTCTCGGCGCCGTCGACGACGCCCGCGCGGCGATCGTCGAGTTCAGCGGCGAGAACACCGTCGGTGAATACCTTGGTGCGAGCTTCGAGGACCCGACCGCGGCCACGCACCGCTTCCTCGCCGACCTGCCGGGCTACCGCGGCTGGCAGTGGGCCGTCGTCGTCGCGGCATGGCCGGGCGCCGACCACGCCACCATCAGCGAGGTGGTGCTGGTGCCGGGGCCGACGGCGTTGCTGGCGCCGAAGTGGGTGCCGTGGGAAGAACGCGTCCGCCCCGGCGATCTGGGCCCGGGAGACCTCCTCGCGCCGCCCGCCGACGACCCGCGGCTGGTTCCCGGATACATGGCGACCGGCGATCCGCAGATCGATGACGTCGCGCTCGAGGTTGGTCTCGGCCGACGCCAGGTGCTCAGCCAGTGGGGTCGCCTGGACGCCGCACAACGTTGGCACGACGGCGACTACGGACCGGGTTCGGCGATGGCGCGTTCGACGCGGCGGGTATGCCGGGACTGCGGTTTCTACCTTCCGCTGTCCGGAGCGCTCGGGACGATGTTCGGCGTCTGCGCCAACGAGTTCTCCGCCGACGGTCACGTCGTCGACGCCGAATACGGTTGCGGTGCACACTCGGACACCCCGCAGCCCGCCGGTGGCGGATCACCGTTGTATGACCCGTACGACGACGGCGTGCTCGATCTGGCCGAGCCCGCCGATTAGC
This sequence comes from Mycobacterium sp. E136, assembly GCF_001666865.1. NCBI lineage: Bacteria > Bacillati > Actinomycetota > Actinomycetes > Mycobacteriales > Mycobacteriaceae > Mycobacterium > Mycobacterium sp. E136. Next base: position 38,170 of record NZ_LZJE01000399.1, on the reverse strand, counting down.
TCTCGGCCGCGGCCTTGATCCTCGCGAGCGACTCGTTCATGCCCTCGACGAGTTCGCGTTCGAAGCTGGGCACCCCGCCCATGACCGCGTTGACCGCCATATTCGAAACCGGCTTCACGCCGTTTTCCGCGTGACGGGTCTCCACTAGTCGGGTGCCGGTCTCGGTGGGTTCGAGCTCGTAGCTCCACACCGTGCCGTTCTCGTTGACCCGGAACGCAAGCTTCTTCTCCGGAACCAGCTCGGTGATCTGGCTAGTGGTGGGCCAGAACAGGAACTTCCGGCGATTGAGGTTGATCGTCTTCGCCCCTGGCCGTAGCGGGCCGAACGTCTTCATGAGCCGGCACTGTGGGCTCCATCGCGGCATGTTCTTGAGGTCGGAGACCAGCTCCCACACCCTCGACACCGGGGCGTTGATCGTCGTCTCGGCTTGCAACAGCGGCGCTGCCATTGCGTCCTCCTGTCTCTTGATTACGTGAGTCCGCTCTGAGCCCCGCGCGATCCGCGACGCACGGCGTGACGTTGCCACAACCAGATGCCCGTGCCAAGGGCGCCGACACCCAGCCCGGCCAGCGTGTACGGCCGCCACTCGTGTAAACCGGTCACCGTGAAAGCCAGGATCGCAGCGACGACCCACCCGGCCGCGATCGCGGCGACGACCGGCCCGGGCTTGAGCAGGACGGCGGGCAGCGGAGGTGGTTGCGGGGTCATTGCTATGAAAGGTAGCCCACGGCGCGGCGGTGCCGGTCGGGCGTGACCGTGGCAGCCACCGTGATCGACGTCGCCGATCCGTCCGATCCGCGTCTCGACGACTTCCGCGACCTCAACAGCGTCGACCGCCGACCCGATCTACCCACCGGCAAGGGATTGGTGATCGCCGAGGGCGTGCTGGTGGTGCAGCGGATGCTGGCGTCGCGGTTCGTCCCCCGCGCGATGATGGGCACCGACCGCCGCCTACAGGAGCTCGCGGCCGACCTCGCCGGTGTCTCGGCTCCCTACTACCGCGTGGCTGCCGATGTGATGGCGGACGTGGTGGGCTTTCACCTCAACCGCGGCGTGCTGGCGTCGGCGTCGCGGCCGCGGGAGTTGACGGTCGCGGAGGTGTTGGACGGCGCCCGCACCGTCGCGGTGCTCGAAGGCGTCAACGACCACGAGAACCTCGGCTCGATTTTTCGCAATGCCGCCGGCCTCGGTGTGGACGCGGTGGTCTTCGGCACGGGTTGCGCCGACCCGCTGTACCGGCGTGCGGTCCGGGTGTCGATGGGCCACGCGCTGCTCGTGCCGTACGCGTGGGCGCAGTCGTGGCCGACCGATCTGGAGCTGTTGCGCGACAACGGCTTTCGGCTGTTAGCCATGACGCCCGACCCCACGGCGCGTTCCCTGGCCGATGCGATGTCGGACGTCGTCGACGACAAGGTGGCGATCCTGGTCGGCGCGGAAGGACCGGGGCTGACCGAGCGGACGATGCGCGCGGCGGATCTTCGGGTGCGGATCCCGATGTCGCGGGGAACCGACTCGCTCAACGTCGCGACCGCTGCCGCGCTGGCGTTCTACGAGCGGGTTAGATTGGGCACCGGTGAGCTGGGGCCACACCCGAAGGGTAGGGGAGAGCGGAGCGAATCGGAGTGACGGAGATGACCGACGACTCGACGCCGTGGGCGATGGGGTTGACGGTGGCGGCGTTCGTCGCGGCGGTGATCGCGGCCGCGATCGTGGTGCTCAGCCTCGGCCTGCTGCGGCTGCATCCCCTGCTGGCGATCGGGCTCAACCTGGTCGCGGTCGGCGGCCTGGCCCCGACGGTGTGGGGGTGGCGCAATCGGCCGGTGTGGCGGTGGTTCGTGCTGGGCTCCGGCGTCGGCGTGGCCGCCGCGTGGCTGGTCGTGCTCGCCGTCGCGCTCAGCAGCTGACCTGAGCCGAACTCAGGGGGTCGCCCCGTCCTGCCGAGCAGTCGCAAAACTGCCCAAATTCGCGCGATTTCGGGCAGTTTTGCGACTGCTCGCGGGAAGAAGTGCGGGAGGAACTCAGCGCTGGCCGCTGGAGCGAACGCCCAGCAGGACGTCCTCCCAAGCCGGAACCGCGGGCTTGGCCTTACCCCTGCGGGCCTTGGCCGGTTTCGGCGCGACGGGCTCCGGGGCTTCGTCGGGCTGGGGCTCGGGTGGGGTCGCCTGCACCGGCGGGTCGATCGGAAGCGTCGGCTCCTCGACCTCGACCTCGACCTGCGGCTCGGGCAGCGCGGCGACGGGGCGCAGCGGTCGAGTGAAGTTCGGGTCGATCAGTTCGGATGCCGCATCGTCGAACGCGGTGACCGTCCCACCATGGGCGCCGGGAGAAAAGCGGAAATGCGCCGCGAGGTCAGACCTACCTGCTTTCCATGCCAGCCGCACCGTCCAGCGGCCGTCCTCGTTACGCCACGCATCCCAGGTCGGCGCGTCCGGGTCGAGCCCCCGCGCGATCAGAGCCGTCGTGACCGTCTCCAGCAGGGTCAGGACCGACGGCCCGTCGGCGAGCACAGGATGCGCGGCGGTTGCCAGCTCGGCGGCGCGGGCACGCTCGAGCAACACCGGATGCGCGAACCGCTCGACGCGGGACACGTCGACGCCCGAAGCCTCCGCGACTTGCTCGACGGATGCACCGGCCCTGATCCGGGACTGAATCTCCTTGGGTCGCAGCACGGTTTGAACCTCGGCCTCGTCTCGTGTCTGACTCGAACCCACCTGGTCACCACGGACGGCGGCCCGCAACCGATCGTCGCGTAGCAGCGTGAACTTCTCGCCGGAGCCGTCGGCCTCGCAGATGATTCGTTTGCCGTCAACATCGAGTCCGACGACTTTGAGTTCCCGCATGGCGACCTCCTCCGGGCTAACGCGAAGCCCGATCAACCGGACAGTACTGCGTTATCCGCCCGTTACCTGGTATGACACGCGGGCTAAAGACGCGACACTACCCAGTCGATGCATGCAGTCAACGCGCTGACATCCTCCGGGTCGACGGCCGGGAACATGCCCACCCGCAGCTGGTTGCGGCCCAGCTTGCGGTAGGGCTCGGTGTCGACGATGCCGTTGGCCCGCAGCGTCTTGGCCACCGCGGCCGCGTCGACGTCGTCGTTGAAGTCCACGGTGCCCACCACCTGCGAGCGCAACGCCGGGTTGGTGACGAACGGCGTCGCGAACTGCGCCGCGTCGGCCCAGCCGTACAGCCGCTGCGACGAATCCGCCGTGCGCTTGACCGCCCAGTCCAGGCCACCGTTGCCCAGCAGCCAGTCCAGCTGCTCGGCGAACAGGATCAAGGTGCCGATCGCCGGGGTGTTGTACGTCTGGTTCTTGAGACTGTTCTCGATCGCGATCGGCAGCGACAAGAATTCGGGCACCCAGCGACCCGCGCCCGCGATCGCCTCGACGCGGGCGAGCGCGGCCGGCGACATGATCGCCACCCACAGCCCGCCGTCGCCGGCGAAGTTCTTCTGCGGAGCGAAGTAGTAGACGTCTGATTCGGTGATGTCGACCGGCAGCCCGCCCGCCGCGGACGTCGCGTCGATCGCGATCAACGCGTCGCCCGAACCGTCTGGACGCTGCACGGGCACCGCGACGCCCGTCGACGTCTCGTTGTGCGCCCAGCCGATCAGGTCGACCGACGGATCGGACGTGGGTGCCGGCGCGCTGCCCGGATCGGCCTTGACGACGACGGGGTCGCCCACGAACGGGTTCTTGGCCACCGCCGAGGCGAACTTCGCGCTGAACTCGCCGTAGGTCAGGTGCAGCGAACGCTTCTCGATCAGGCCGAACGCCGCCGCATCCCAGAACGCGGTGGTGCCGCCGTTGCCGAGGATCACCTCGTACCCGTCGGGCACCGAGAACAGCTCACGCAGACCGTCGCGCACCCGGCCGACCAGGTTCTTCACCGGCGCCTGGCGATGCGAGGTTCCGAACAGGTCACCCGCCACGGCGAGCGCGGCCAGCTGTTCGGGCCGGACCTTTGAGGGTCCGCAGCCGAAACGGCCATCGCGCGGTTTGAGGTCGGCGGGGATCGCGAGGGCCGATGAGCCGCTCGGGCGAAGAGCATCTGGCTGCGACATGCGCTCAACAGTAATGACCGGTCCTGCGCGGCCCGCGCGGGGATGGGCGGCAGAGTTATGTCACAAACGTGGGTAAACGACCTACATAGAGACCTCGTTGTGTCCATACTGTGACCTGTCGGGGACTGAAGCTCGAGCCCAGGGGGGCACGTGAACAGTCGTAGAAGAAGCTCGGTCCTGTTTTCCATCTGCACGGGTGCTCTGGCGGTATGCGCACCGCTTGTCGCGGGCCCGGCCCAGGCCGATGGCGCCGACGACGGCGCACTCTTGAACGAGATCAATGCGGCACGCGCCGCGAACGGCTGCGGCCCGGTTGCGGGAAACCCGCAGCTGAGCTCCGCCGCGGCCCGGCAGGCCAACGACATGCTCGCCAACAACGTTCGTAGCCACACCGGTTCGGACGGGTCGTCCGTCGGCCAGCGCATCACCGCCGCCGGCTACACGCAATTCTCCAACGCCGGCGAGATCATCTTCTGGAGCACCGGGGTCGGGGCCGTCCCCGCCGAAGCGGTCAACTGGTGGATGAACAGCCCCGGGCACCGCGCGATCATCACCGACTGCGGCATGACCGAAGTCGGTGTCGCCGTGGTGCGCAACGGCCCCAGGGCCGCCGCCGTGGGCGAGTTCGGCAGCAGATAGCGCCCGGCGCTCACCTCTCCTCGCGGACACCCACAGCTGTGACCGCGATCACATCTCGATGTCTTTGACCCCGTGTGACACATCGCGCTCGGGGGTATGTTCAGTAGGCGATACCTCCGGTACCGTTGTTGGACATCAGAGGCGCGAATGTAAACCTCATAGGGGAGGTCCGAGAATGGCGCGAACCCGACTGGTCAGGCGATGGCGTCGCAACATGGAAGTCACCGAGGACGCCGACTACGTCGACACGCTCACCACGCTGTCCGAGGGGTCGGTGCGGCGGAACTTCGATCCGTACACCGACATCGACTGGGACTCCCCGGAGTTCGCGGTCACCGAGAACGACCCGCGCTGGGTGCTGCCCGCGACCGACCCGCTCGGTGGACACCCCTGGTACCAGGCGCAACCGCTCGAACGACAGATCGAGATCGGAATGTGGCGCCAGGCCAACGTCGCGAAGGTCGGTTTGCAGTTCGAGATCATCCTCATCCGCGGGCTGACGAACTACGCGTTCTGGGTTCCGAACGGGTCACCCGAGTACCGGTACTGCCTGCACGAGTCGGTCGAAGAGTGCAACCACACGATGATGTTCCAGGAGATGGTCAACCGCATCGGCGCCGACGTGCCGGGCATGCCCCGCATGCTGCGGTGGCTGTCGCCGTTCATCCCGCTCGTGGCCGGACCGCTGCCGATCCCGTTCTTCTTCGGCGTGCTCGCCGGCGAGGAGCCGATCGACCACACGCAGAAGAACGTGTTGCGCGAGGGCAAGGAACTGCACCCGATCATGGAGCGGGTGATGGCCATCCATGTGGCGGAGGAGGCCCGTCACATCTCGTTCGCGCACGAGTATCTGCGCAAGCGCCTGCCGCGGCTCAACCGCCGTCAGCGGTTCTGGCTGTCGTTGAACGTGCCGATCATCATGCGGGTGTTGTGCCAGGCGATCATCGTGCCGCCCAAGGCTTTCTGGCGTGAGTTCGACATCCCGCGCTCGGTGCGCAAGGAGCTGTTCTTCCGCGCGCCGAAGTCCCGCCAGTTCCTGCGCGACATGTTCGGCGATGTTCGGATGCTGTGCCATGAGACCGGATTGATGAACCCGTTCGCCAGGTTGATGTGGCGGCTCTGCAAGATCGACGGCAAGCCAAGCCGTTACCGCAGCGAACCGGCCCGCCAGCACGTGATCGCCGCCTAGGACACGCGACGTGCCGCATGTGATCACCCAGTCGTGTTGCAGCGACGGGTCCTGTGTCTACGCGTGCCCGGTCAACTGCATTCATCCGACCCCCGATGAGCCCGGTTTCGCGACCGCCGAGATGCTCTACATCGATCCCGTGGCGTGCGTCGACTGCGGCGCGTGTGTGTCGGCGTGTCCGGTCGGGGCGATATCGCACGATTCGAAGTTGACGCCGGAGCAGCTTCCGTTCGTCGAGGTGAACGCGGCCTTCTATCCCGAACCGGACGGCAAGCTGCCGCCGACGTCGAAGCTGGCACCGGTCATCGAGGCGCCGGTGGTGTATCCGCGCGCCGGCGGACCGCTGACCGTCGCGATCGTCGGTTCCGGGCCCGCCGCGATGTACGCCGCCGACGAATTGCTCACCCAGAAGGGCGTGTGCGTCAACGTTTTCGAGCGGCTGCCCACGCCGTACGGGTTGGTGCGCGCGGGTGTCGCGCCCGACCATCAGAACACCAAGCGGGTGACCAAACTGTTCGACAAGGTAGCGGCGCAGCCGGGCTTCACCTTCTACCTCAACGTCGAGGTGGGCACGGACGTCACACACGACGAGCTGCTCGAACATCACCACGCCGTGCTCTACGCGGTGGGGGCGCCCAACGACCGGCGGCTCGACATCGCCGGGATGGGCCTGCCGGGTACGGGCACCGCCACCGATTTCGTGGCCTGGTACAACGGTCATCCCGATTTCGATTCGCTGCCAATCGATTTGGGACACGAACGGGTTGCCATCATCGGCAACGGCAACGTCGCCCTCGACGTCGCACGCATCCTCGCCACACCCCCGGACGTGCTTGCGCGAACCGACATCTCCGATCACGCGTTAGCCGTGCTTCGCGAATCCAAGGTGACCGAGGTCGTGATCGCGGCTCGGCGCGGGCCGAAGGACTCGGCCTTCACGCTGCCCGAGCTGTTGGGGTTGACGTCGACGTGCGACGTGGTGCTGTCGCCTGCCGATCACGAACTGGTGGACCGGGACCTGGCCGCGGCCGGAGATCCGTTGACGCGCAACAAGTTGGAAGTCCTGAGCAAGCTCGGGGATACCTCGGCGCCGGCGACACGGCCGCGGATCCGCCTGGCGTACCGGATGACGCCAAAGCGGGTGGTGGGCGGGGACCGGACCGACGCGATCGAGTTCACGGTCACCGGAACCGACGAGGTCCGTCGGGTCGACGCGGGGCTGGTGCTGACCTCGATCGGCTACTGCGGCAAGCCGATTCGCGGCCTGCCCTTCGACGAGTCTATGGCGGTCGTTCCCAACGACGGCGGACGCGTCGTCGACCCCCGGTCGGGCGAGCCGGTTCCCGGCAGCTACGTCGCCGGGTGGATCAAGCGCGGACCGACGGGGTTCATCGGCACCAACAAATCGTGCGCCGCACAGACAGTGCACAACCTGGTCGCCGACTACAACGACGGCAGGCTGCGCGACCCGCTGTACAAGCCGGGCGCACTCGACAAACTCGTGCACAGCCGACGTCCCGACACGGTCGACTCGGCCGGGTGGAAGGCGATCGACGCTGCCGAGATCGCCCGCGGCGGCGACGAGCGCCCGCGCGTGAAGTTCACCGCGGTCGCCGACATGCTGACCGCTGCGAAAGCGGACGCGCCGCGGTTCGGCCGACGTTTACTCGCCGGCCTGCGCCGCTGACGTCACTGGGGCTGGTGGATGGCCTTCTCGATCTCCTGTGGGCTGACCTCACGCATCGGCTGCCCCATCGACCACAAATGCCCGAACGGGTCGCGTAGCACGCCGTAGCGGTCGCCCCAGAACATGTCATCGAGCGGCATCACGACGGTCGCACCGGCCTCGACCGCCTTTTGGAACTTGGCGTCGACATCGGTGACCGTCAGGTGAATCGTCACAGGCGAACCGCCGAACGCCTCCGGCGTCTCCGACCTGCCGTCGTTCATCTCCGAAAAATCGTCGTTGAGCATCACCAACGAACCGTTGAGCCGCAGCGCCGCGTGGAACAGCTTCTTCCCGTCCGGTCCGGGCACCCGGCCGAGTTCCTCGGCGCCGAACGCCTTGACGTAGAAGTCGATGGCCGCGGCGCCGTCGCTGACCGTGAGCATGGGGGATACCTCTGGCTTTACCTCGATGGCCATGTGCAGGGCTCCTTTCGATTTCGGGTTTGCGCCCGCGGAGGGGGTCACCAGTACCGACCTGCGTCGAGCGCCGAATTCATCGGTACGTGGCCCATGCAACCACCGACCACCGACAGGATCAGACGATCGAAAAGGACGGCGGCAGCTCGTCGCGTCCGGTCAGCGCCATCAGCACCGTCTCACCGTGCTCCTGGGCCGCGATCCGAGCCGCCAACACCAACGCCTCCTCGAGCACCGATGGCGGCAGTGTGAACGAAATCCCAATGGCGCGTGCGATATCCAGGCTGTGCACGGCCAGCTCGAACGTCCGCGTCGGCAGGTAGTCCCGCAGCCGGATGCCCAGCCCGCCGATCACCTGGATCAGCGGATCGTCCGCCGTCTCCACGCGCGCCAAAGCCTGTGTGACGAGGTCGGCGACCGCCGCTGCCGGATCGTCACCCAGGTCGCGGCCAGCCTGCCTGCCCCGCTCGGCGACGTCGGCGGGATCCATGCCCAGGGCGGTCGGATTCACCCGCGCGTAGTACTCCTGCGGGGAGGCGATGTCCGCGCGGTCGGCGGTGGTCTCGAGGTAGGTGAGCACCGTGATGAGCGACCGTGACGTGTGCCCGACCAGCGAGCGCACATCCCAGTCACCCAGCCCCAGCTTCGACCACGCGTCGGCGGGAATCCGGCCGACGAGGTCCGCGAAACTGTGTGCCGCCGCGGCGAACGTCGGGGTCACGACCGGACGATCTGGTCCCAGCCCTCGACCGACTCCGGGCTGCGCGGCGCCGGGCCGACGTAGATCGCCGACGGACGCACCAGCTTGCCGAGCCGCTTCTGCTCGAGGATGTGCGCACACCAGCCCGCGGTGCGGCCGCAGGTGAACATCGCGGGCATCATCTTGGTCGGCACCTGCGCGAAGTCCAGGATCACCGCCGCCCAGAACTCGACGTTGGTCTCGATGGCGCGGTCCGGCCGCCGCTCGCGCAGCTCGGTCAGGGCGGCCTGTTCGAGCGCGGCGGCCACCTCATAGCGCGGGGCCTCGAGCCGCTTGGCCGTCGCGCGCAGCACCCGGGCCCGCGGATCCTCGGCACGGTAGACCCGATGCCCGAAGCCCATCAGCTTCTCCTTGCGGTCCAGGATGCCTTTGACCACCGCGCGGGCGTCGCCGGTCTTCTCGGCCTCCTCGATCATCGGGATCACGCGGGCTGGGGCGCCGCCGTGCAGCGGCCCGCTCATCGCGCCGATCGCGCCGGACAGGGCGGCAGCGACGTCGGCCCCCGTCGACGCGATCACGCGGGCGGTGAACGTCGAGGCGTTCATGCCGTGTTCGGCTGCGCTGACCCAGTAGGCGTCGATGGCCTCCACATGGCGGGGATCGGGATCGCCCTGCCAGCGGGTCATGAATCGCTCGGTCACCGTTGAGCATTCGTCGATGGTGCGCTGGGGTACCGCGGGTTGGTAGATACCGCGCGCCGATTGCGCGACGTAGGACAACGCCATCACCGAAGCCCGGGCGAGGTGGTCGCGGGCGGTGGCGTCGTCGATGTCCAGCAGCGGGGGATAGCCCCAGATCGGCGCCAGCATCGCGAGCCCCGCCTGGACGTCCACGCGCACATCGCCGCTGTGAATGGGCAGCGGGAAGGGTTCGGCGGGCGGCAGTCCGTTGCCGAACTTGCCGTCGACCAGCAGCGCCCACACGTCACCGAAGGTCACCCGCTGGTTGACCAAGTCTTCGATGTCGACGCCGCGGTACCGCAGCGCGCCGCCGTCCTTGTCGGGTTCGGCGATCTCGGAGGTGAAGGCGACGACGCCTTCGAGGCCGGGTACGAAATCTTCAGGCACCGTGCTCATGGCCAGATTCTTGCACCCGCGGGGCGAGGGTCATCTGGCGGTTGCTGACACCGCGGTGCGCGGTCTGGGCGTAGCGTTGTCGCGTGGCGGAGGTAGGCGCAGAACGCTTGGCGAGGATGCGGGTGGAATACGGTTCGGCGGAAAAAGACGGCAGTCCCGATCTCGATGTGGATTGGCTGGCCGACGGCTGGGTTACGTTGCTGCGCAAGTGGTTAGCCGACGCCGAGCGCGCCGGTGTCGCTGAACCCAATGCGATGGTGGTCGGCACGGTGGACGGTCACGGACGGCCCGTGACCCGATCGGTGTTGTGCAAGAGCGTCGACGACGCCGGCATCACGTTCTACACCAACTACGACTCAGACAAGGGCGAGCAGTTGGCCGCGACGCCGTACGCGTCGGCCACGTTTCCGTGGTACCCGATCGGGCGCCAGGTCCACGTGCGCGGACCGGTCACAAAGGTCTCCGCAGAGGATACGGCCGAATACTGGTCCAAGCGCCCGCGGGGGTCGCAGCTCGGCGCGTGGGCGTCGTACCAGTCGAAGCCGATCGCGTCCCGCGCCGCGCTGCTGGACCAACTGGCGGAGGTGACGCAGCGATTCGCTGACCATGAAACGGTTCCCGTGCCGCCGAATTGGGGCGGCTATCTGATCGCGGCCGAGGTCGTGGAGTTCTGGCAGGGCCGGGAGAACCGGGTGCACAACAGGATTCGGATTCAGGAGGGGCGGGTCGAGCGGCTGCAGCCGTAAGATTCGGCGTTAGCTGCGGCGGGGCAACAGCCCGAAATGCAGACGTCGATCATGTTTCGGCTTCTGCGAATTCTTAGCTCATTCATAGATTCGGCGATTAGGATCGCGTTCGTGTCTGACGGTAGGGGGGCGCAGACTCTCGGGCTGCGCGAGCGCAAGAAGCTGCGCACGCGAGCGACTCTCATCGACGCCGCTGTGGAGCTGTGCAACAGTCAGGGTTTCGACAACACCACGGTGGACCAGATCGCCGCGGTGGCCGACGTCTCGTCCCGCACCTTCAGCCGGTACTTCCCGACCAAAGAGGCGGTCGCGCTGGCGTTGGTCGACGAGATTCTCGACCGAACCGCCGTGGAACTCGCCCGCCAGGGCGACGAAGTCAACCACTATGAGGCTCTGCTGCAAGCCAACGTCGCGATGGTCGAAGCCGCCAAGCGGGCGCGGCCCGGCGAGTTGACTGCCGAGCGGCTGCTGTGCATCACCCGGATCATCGTGACGTCGTCGATCCTGCGCCAGGCCAGCGTGGAGTTTCGCGGCAATGCGATCGAACGCGCGTTGGCCTCCCGACTCGGGGTTTCGCTCCACGATCAGAAGGTCAGGCTCATGGCCGCGGTCTGGGGTGCGGTGATGATGACGGCGCTGGGAAGCGTCGCGCACGACAATCGGGACTGGTCGAAGGTCTCCGTCGACGACCTCATCGATCGCCTGAAGGCGGTATTCGGTGAGTTCGCCGAGTTTGCGGGTAATCTGCATCAGCCCGTCTGAGCAACTGACGCCCCCGCCGGGGCGCGGCTGCCGGAATGGGACTACCTTTTGTAGGAGCAATGTTCGAATACTCCCAGCAGCGACGAAGGGAACCTCGTGGCCGATAACGCGAAGAGTGGGGAAGGGCAAGCCACCCTCTCCTACCCCGGTGGCACGCTCGACCTTGACATCGTTTCCGCCACTGAAGGCTCGGATGGCATCGCGCTGGGTTCACTGCTGGCCAAGTCGGGCTACACGACGTACGACGAGGGCTTCGTCAACACCGCGTCGACCAAGAGCGCGATCACCTACATCGACGGTGAGGCCGGGATCCTGCGCTACCGCGGCTACCCGATCGAACAGCTGGCGGAGAAGTCGAACTTCATCGAGGTGAGCTACCTGCTCATCTACGGTGAGCTGCCCACCAAGGAGCAGCTGGCTGAATTCACCACCAAGATCCAGCGGCACACCCTGCTGCACGAGGATCTCAAGCGGTTCTTCGACGGCTTCCCGGCCAATGCGCACCCGATGCCGGTGCTGTCGAGCGCGGTCAACGCGCTGTCGACGTACTACGAGGACTCGCTCGACCCCTTCGACGACAACCAGGTCGAGCTGTCGACGATCCGCCTGCTTGCCAAGCTGCCGACCATCGCGGCGTACGCCTACAAGAAGTCGGCGGGCCAGCCGTTCCTGTATCCCGACAACTCGCTGACGCTGGTCGAGAACTTCCTGCGCATGACCTTCGGTTTCCCGGCCGAGCCATACGAGGTGGACCCGGAGATCGTCCGCGCGCTGGACATGCTGTTCATCCTGCACGCCGACCATGAGCAGAACTGCTCGACGTCGACGGTGCGGCTGGTCGGCTCGTCGCAGGCGAACCTGTTCACGTCGATCTCCGGCGGCATCAACGCGCTGTGGGGCCCGCTGCACGGCGGCGCCAATCAGGCGGTGCTGGAGATGCTGGAGAAGATCCGCCAGGCCGACTTCGACGTTCACGAGTTCATCAAGAAGGTGAAGAACCGCGAGGACGGCGTGAAGCTGATGGGCTTCGGCCACCGGGTCTACAAGAACTACGACCCGCGCGCCCGCATCGTCAAGGAGCAGGCGGACAAGATCCTCGGCAAGCTCGGCGGCGACGACGAGATGCTGGACATCGCACGGACTCTCGAGGAAGCCGCCCTGACCGACGACTTCTTCATCGAGCGCAAGCTCTACCCGAACGTCGACTTCTACACCGGCGTGATCTACCGGGCGATGGGCTTCCCGACGCGCATGTTCACCGTGCTGTTCGCGCTTGGCCGGTTGCCCGGCTGGATCGCACACTGGCGGGAGATGCACGACGAGGGCAGCGGCAAGATCGGCCGTCCGCGCCAGATCTACACCGGTTACACCGAGCGGGACTACAAGGACGTCAGCAGCCGCTAGCCGGCTTCCGTTCACCGCGAGCGTGCGGGTTTGCATACGACACGCCAGCCTCGAGCAGCAATTCGCGCACCCTCGCGGTGTCACGAGCGTCACCCTTCGAGCGCCTTGCCAGGCAAACAGTTGTAGTTTCACAATTGTTGGGTGAATGAAACCGTCGTCGCGTCAATGAGCGCTCGGCGCAAGGCCATCATCCTGGTGACTTGCTGCCTGAGCCTGTTGATCGTGTCGATGGACGCGACGATCGTGAACGTCGCGATTCCGAACATCCGCGCCGACCTGCACGCCACCGGTTCTCAGCTGCAGTGGGTGATCGACATCTACACGCTGGTGTTGGCGTCGTTGCTGCTGTTGTCGGGTGCGACGGCCGACCGGTTCGGCCGGCGCGGGACCTTCCAGATCGGGCTGACGGTGTTCGCGGTCGCGTCACTGTTGTGCAGCCTGGCGCCGAACATCGAGACGCTGATCGCCGCGCGCTTCCTGCAGGCGATCGGCGGGTCGATGATGAACCCGGTCGCGATGTCGATCATCACGCAGGTGTTCACCGGTCGGGTGGAACGGGCTCGAGCCATCGGCATCTGGGGCGGGGTCGTCGGAATCTCGATGGCGGCCGGTCCGATCGTCGGTGGTGCGCTCATCGAGTGGATGAACTGGCGGGCGGTGTTCTGGATCAACCTGCCGATCTGTGCGCTGGCGATTCTGTTGACCGTGATCTTCGTTCCGGCGTCCAAGTCGGCGACGATGCGCGACCTCGATCCGATCGGGCAGGCGTTGGGGATGGCGTTCCTGTTCGGCCTGGTCTTCGTGCTGATCGAGGGCCCTGGATTGGGCTGGGGTGACGTTCGAACGGTCGCAGTCGCGGTGGCCGCGGCGGTGGCATTCGTCGGCTTTTTGGCATACGAGGCGCGCAGGGTGGACCCGTTCATCGATCTGAGGTTCTTCCGGAGCATCCCGTTTGCGTCGGCGACGATGATCGCGGTGTGTGCATTCGCGTCGTGGGGTGCTTTCCTGTTCATGATGTCGCTGTATCTGCAGGACGAACGCGGCTTCTCGGCTTTCCACACGGGCTTGATCTATCTGCCGATCGCCGTTGGGGCGCTGGTGTTCTCGCCGTTGTCGGGCCGGATGGTCGGGCGGTTCGGGGCGCGGCCGTCACTGTTGATCGCCGGGACACTGATCACGGCGGCGACGGTGATGCTCGCCCAGCTGTCGGCGACGACGCCGGTCTGGGAACTGTTGGTGATCTTCGCGGTCTTCGGTATCGGGTTCTCGATGGTCAATGCGCCGGTGACCAACGCGGCGGTCAGCGGTATGCCGACCGATCGTGCGGGCGCCGCGTCGGCGATTGCGTCGACCAGTAGGCAGGTCGGCGTGAGTATTGGTGTGGCGCTGTGTGGTTCGGTTGCTGGCGGTGCGCTGGTAGCGATGGGTCCGGACTTTGCTACGGCGACCCGGCCGCTGTGGCTGATCTGCGCAGTGCTGGGTGTGGCGATCATCGTGTTGGGCTGGTATTCGACGTCGGGTAGGGCGTTGAGGTCGGCGGATCGACTGGAACCGTTGGTGGCGGCCGATGTCCGGTAAGCGGGTGGCCGACGAGGCGTGGCGGGCGATGGCGGCGTTCGTCATCGAGAACCACGACAGTTGGAAAAGGGCGGTCGTGGAACAGTCGGGGTTGCCGTTCAGCAGGGTGCGCATCCTGCGGCGGTTGAGCCGGCGGCCGATGACGGTCAAGGAGTTGGCGCACGCGGCGACTATCGACGCGCCGGCGGCGACCGTCGCTGTCAACGACTTGGAGGGGCGCGGGTTGGTGGTGCGTCAGGTCGATCCGGAAAACCGTCGGTGCAAACGGGTCTCACTCACCGACGCCGGTCGTGCGATGGCCAGCAAGATCGACGCGATCGACGACCCGGCGCCCGAGGTCATGACCGCGCTGGATAAAGGCGAGCTGCAGGCGCTGCGCGCCATCATCGCGAAGTTGCGGTCCTAGCCCTCCAGCACCGCCATCGCGGCATTGTGCCCGCCGATGCCTGAGACGCCCCCACCTCGTCGCGATGCCGAGCCGCACAACAGGATTCGATTATGAGCAGTCGCCACACCCCAACGCTGCGCGGGGGTGTCGAGTGGCTCATCGTCCTCGGCGAACGGCCACGCCAACCCGCCGTGAAAGATGTGCCCGCCCGTCATGCCGAGCGAGTGCTCGAGGTCGACTGTCGTCTTCGTCTCGATGCACAGCCGACCCGCGGAATCCTCCATCACCACATCGTGAATGGGTTCGGCCAGAACGGAATTCAAAGAGTTGAGCACCGCCGAGGTCAAAGAGTCGCGCATGCGATCCGGATCGCCGGACGACACGAGATGGTGCGGAGTGTGCAGGCCGAACACCGTCAACGTCTGCGCCCCGGCGGCACGGAGTTCGTCCGAGAGGATCGACGGGTCGGTCAACGAGTGGCAGTAGATCTCACATGGTAGCGGGTCGGGCACCACCCCGTGATCCGCTCGCGAGTACGCCTTGTTCAGCTGGCTGAATGTCTCGTTGATGTGTAACGTACCGCCGAATGCCTGCTCGGGTGCCACGGCGTCGTCACGCAAGCGTGGTAGCCGTCGCAGCATCAGGTTCACCTTGACCTGCGCACCCGGCGTCGACTCCGGCGGTCGCTCACCCATCAAGCCCGCCAGCACAGTCGGTGTGACATTGGCCAGAACCACGTTGCCGTGGACCACCTGCTCGGCGCCGTCGCAGTTGAACCGTACCTCGCCGGCCGGGTCGATCGCGTAAACCTCCGCACCACATGTGATTTCGGCGCCGAAGCCGGTAGCGGCGGCCGACAGCGCGCCGCTGACGGCGCCCATTCCTCCGATCGGCACGTCCCAGTCACCGGTCCCGTTGCCCAGCAGGTGGTAGAGAAAACACACGTTCTGAATCAGCGACGGGTCGTCGAGACTGGCGAACGTCCCGATCAGCGCGTCGGTAGCCATCACGCCGCGCACGATGTCGTTGTCGACGGCGGAGGTGATGGCGTGGCCAATCGGCTCGTCGATCATCATTCGCCACGCAGGGTCGTCATCGACGAGACGACGAGCCTGACTGCGGGTCTGAAGCGGCTCCAGCAGCGTCGGCCACAACCTTTCGATGAGGCCGCCACACCGCTGGTAGAAGTCGGCGAGCCGCGCCTCGTCGTCGCCCGCGCCGATGGCGTCGAACGTCGACACCGGCCCGATCAGCAATCCCGTGCGGCCGCCGTTCGCGGGATCGGGCGTGTACGACGAGTAGCGGCGGCGAAGCAACCGCACCCGCACGCCGAGGTCGTCGACTATGCGCCGCGGGAGCAGGCTGACGAGATAGGAGTAGCGGGAGAGCCGAGCGTCGACTCCCTCGAAGGCGTGCGCCGACACGGCCGCCCCGCCCACATGGTCGAGTCGCTCCAGCACCCGCACTCGGCGACCAGCCTTGGCGAGATAGGCCGCCGCGACGAGACCATTGTGCCCGCCGCCCACGACGACGGCGTCATAACGAGAAGTCAGTTGAGGTAGCCCTCGACCTCGTCGGGCGGACGCACCTCCGCTTCCCGCGGATCACCGCCCGTCTCCCGCTTGGCCCGGCGCTGCCGCAGCAGATCCCAGCACTGATCGAGCTGCACCTCGACGGCCTGGAGCCGTTTGTGCTCCTCGGACTCGTCGATCTCTCGGTTCTGAAGCTTCGCCCGGAGTTCCTGCTCCTCGGCGACCAGCTTGTTGACCTGGTTGAGAATGTCTTGGTCTTTGGTCACGGCACCAGTCTGCCCGACTACCGTGAGTGCGTGACTTCAAGTTCAGGGCAGAAACCCGAAATCGAATTCCCCGACGGCCCTCCGCCCAGTGAGCTGGTGATTACCGATCTGGTCGTCGGTGGCGGCGCCGAGGCGGTGCCTGGCGCCAACGTCGAGGTGCACTACGTCGGTGTGGAGTACGACACCGGCGAGGAATTCGACAGTTCGTGGAACCGAGGCGAGTCGATCGAGTTTCCGCTGCGCGGCCTCATTCAGGGCTGGCAGGAGGGCATCCCGGGAATGAAGGTCGGCGGGCGGCGACAGCTCGTCATCCCGCCGGAGCAGGCCTACGGCCCCGCGGGTGGCGGCCACCGGCTGTCGGGCAAAACGCTGATCTTCGTCATTGACCTGTTGGCCACGCGGTAGCTCACTGATGGCCGGGCAGCCGCAGCAGCAGGCGGGCACCGCCGAGCGGACTCTCCGCTAAAGAGGCTGTGCCGCCGTGTAATTCGGCCTGCTGCGCGACGAGCGCCAGGCCGAGACCCGAGCCCGAGACCGACGCGGTCGACCCGCGGGAGAATCGCTCGAACACGATCGAGCGCTCTTCCTCGGGAATACCGACGCCGTCGTCGTCGATCGCGATCTCCACGCCCTCCCGCGAACTGACCGCCGACAGCTGCACCCGGGTCGCGCCGCCATGCTTCACGGCATTGGCGATGGCGTTGTCGACCGCCAATCGCAGCCCTGCGGGCAGGCCCACGATGATGATCGTCGGCGCGGGAACCAGCGATACCTCGAGATCGGGGTAGACCCGCATCGCGTCGTGGGCGGCGCGGTCCAGCAACTCGGTGATGTCGACGGGCACGTGGTCGTCAGCGGTCGACAGCTCGCCCTGGGCCAGGCGCTCCAGCGCGCCGAGCGTGGCCTCGATGCGTGATTGCGTCCGGATCACGTCGTTGACCACCTCTTTGCGCTGGTCCTCGGGCAGGTCGAGGGTGGACAGCACTTCGAGGTTGGTCCGCATCGCCGTTAATGGCGTCCGCAGTTCGTGGGCGGACACCGATGCGAAGTCGCGCGCCGACGCCAGCGCGGCCTTCGTCCGGTCCTGCTCCCTCCAGACGCGTTCGACCAGGCCTTTGACGGCCTCGGCGATCTCGACGGCCTCCGTCGCGCCGCGGACTTCGACGTCGGGGTCCTCATCGCCGGCGTCGATCTGGCGAGTCTGGCGCGCCAGGCTTTTGAGTGGGCGCACGGCGAACGCGGCCAGCACCCAGCCGAACACCGACGCGGCGCCGACCGCGAAGACGCAGATGATGATCACCCGCCGGTGCAGGTTGTTGGTGTCGGCGATGGTGGCGTCGTAGGTGGCGCCCACGGCAACCGACATCGGGCCGGGGTAGTAGGGGATGTCGACGGTGCGGACGCGGTACCGCACGCCGTCGACATAGGTGTCGGCGTACCCGGGTGGCAGCTGCGGGAGGACGACGTCGGAGTTGGACGTCACCTCTGCACCGCGATGGACGGTGATGACGGCGTCCTGGTTGGTGGGAGATTTCGGGATCTCGTCCAGACCGCGGGGGAGGAAGGGGATCGCGAAGCCGGCGGCCTCGTCGAGTCGCCGGTCGAGGCGCTCCTTGCGGTCGTTGGTGATGCCGACCCAGACCACCGTTCCCACGATGACGACGACGATGGCGGCGCCAATCGCGGTGGCCAGTGCCACGCGGGTGCGCAGCGAGGGGGTTCGGCGGAAGATCCGCGACAGCAGGTTCATCGGGTCTTCATCGTTGGTTCTTCGCGCGAGCGCTCATCACTGAGTCCGCAGGACGAAACCCACTCCGCGGACGGTATGCAGGAGTCGGGGGGCGCCGCCCGCTTCGAGCTTGCGGCGCAAGTAGCCGATGAAAACGTCGACGACGTTGGTGTCGGCGGCGAAGTCGTAGCCCCAGACGAGTTCGAGCAGCTGCGCGCGGGAGAGCACGGCCGTCTTGTGCTCGGCCAGCACCGCGAGCAGGTCGAATTCGCGTTTGGTCAGGTCGACGTCGACGCCGTTGACCCGGGCGCGACGGCCGGGGATGTCCACTTCGAGGGGACCGACCTGGATGGTTTCGGAGGAGAAGGTCGCGGTCGAGCCGCGCCGACGCAGCAGGGCCTTCACGCGGGCCACCAGTTCGGCGAGCACGAAGGGTTTCACCAGGTAGTCGTCGGCGCCGGCCTCGAGGCCGGCGACACGGTCGTCGACCGAACTGCGGGCCGACAGCACGCAGACAGGCACGTCGTTATCCATTGCGCGCAAAGCGGTGACCACGCTGACGCCGTCGAGGACAGGCATGTTGATGTCGAGGACGATCGCGTCCGGCCGGGTTTCGGTCGCGCTGCGCAGCGCCTCGGCGCCGTCCACCGCGGTGGCCACGTCGAACCCCGATAGCCGCAGGCCCCGCTCGAGCGAGGCGAGTACGTCAGGGTCGTCGTCGACCACGAGAACCCGAGGGGAGGCACCGCCACTTTCCATATAGCCAATATTGCCTGAAGGACTCATTGGATCGCGGGAGGCCGTGCTGACGCGACCTGCGCCCCCGCGCGGGTGACGCGGATTTGACTGGTGACGTCGCGGCGCCCCTGCCGAATGCGGTGCGTGGTTATCTCGGATACCGGGTCGACATCGGGCAGCGACGCCACGGTAAACGGTTTGCCGCGCTCATTTACGGTCTTTGCTGAAGCCGACCGATCGTTGGTGTCGGCGGCAAGCCGGCACGCGGTTCGGGCTGCTTCAGCGAATCTGGCTGACGACCACATTTCCGCTCGTCGAACGGGCGGTCACCACGGGGGCGCTCAACTCGCTGGTTTGAGGCGCCGTCACGATCACATTGCCGTGGGGCGTCGCGGATCCAGCGGTTATTCGATATGGGGTTGCGCCAGGCAGACCCAGGGTGACCTGCCCGGAGGCGACCGCTTCGGTAGTGCGCGGGGCGGCACGAAATTCGACTGAGACGCGACCGGATTGGGTTATCGCCCTAAAGGATTCGGTGACGGCGATCCTTGCGCCGGTGTCGATATCACCGTTTCGGACGGTGATATCCATCAAGCGGGCCGAACCGCTGAGTGTGACGGTGCCGGTATCGGTCCTCACGATCAGTTGATCGAGGTCCGCCTCGCTCTCGATCGGACCGGTTTGATGGGTGACCGTCACGCGCAGGCCCTTCGCGACGCCTGGCGGAAGGATGACCGTTATTTCTCCGGTGTCGACACCGAAAGGAAGTGGGAAGGCAGAACCACTGTCACCGAGCGTGACCCGGCTGTCGGCGGCATCATTTGCGACCATCATCTGGGTGTCGACGGCCCTGGTGAGCATCCGTAAGTCGACGTATGGCCGGCTGGCATCGGAGTCGGTGATGAGGCGTACGGCCAATGGGAGGTCACCGGTGTCCAGAGTCAACGCTCGTACGCCGGCCGGCAACTCTTGTGAGTCCGTGACGACCCGAGTGCCGCTGAGGCCCACCGCAAGCGTCGCCAGGCCGCCGACGGCGACGAAAACCACCACGGCGGCAAGCACGACGAGCACAACGCGCATCGCGGTACGAGGCCCGCCGTCCCTCAGGTGCGGGTGAGGAGTCACCATAAGGGAGATGACGTCGCTACGCCGGCGCGTAGGGCGGCACCTCTGAGTGACTCGGAAGCTGCACGAAGATGCTTCGATGCATCGAGGTGGCAGCTCGTTTGAGCGTGAGCACCGCGTCGGCCTTGGTGGTGTGCGGGTCGTCGTTATAGGCCTGGAGGGTCAACCAACCCGGCACATCGACGGAGTTGGCCAACTGCAAGAGCAGGTTCTCCAGGCGATCGATCTGTGCCTGCGCGGCGCGGGGATTCGCTGATTGCCAGTAGCCTGCCGCTACGCGGAGCGCCCCACCGAGGCAAAAGCTGCATGGGGTTGCCCCGGGTTCGGTCCGCACCACGTAACCGCCCCCACCAACGTGCTCGGTGCGCTTGCGTACCCATCCACCTGGGATCGCCGCGGCCGGGTGAACCTCAAATCCGTCACCATCTCGGCAGTAGGTGCCTTGCGTCCACCCACCGTCAACCTCGATGAGTGCCAGGGCGTCGTCGATCACCTCTCGGTCCGACTTCATCATCAGCCGCTGATCGGCTGGAGTCACGATCGTTGTCATGATTTCTATCCCTTCCTGTTAAGACTCGAGGAAACGCAGAACCGCAAGCACACGGCGGTTTTCGGTGTCATCGGGTGCGAGTCCGAACTTCGTGAAGATGGAGGCGATGTGCTTCTCGGCGGACCCGGTCGACATGTGCAGGGTCGTGGCAATCGCCGAGTTCGTCCGTCCCTCGGCCATCAACTGCAGCACGTCGCGTTCGCGCGGGGTGAGCTGGTCGAGGGTGCTGCGGCGATGCGATCGCGCGAGAATCTGGGACACGACCTCTGGGTCGAGCACGGTCCCACCGCCGCCTACGACCGATACCGCGTCCAGGAACGCTGGCACGTCGGCGACACGGTCCTTGAGCAGATAGCCGAAGCCGCGGGTATCAGAGGTGATCAGGTCGGAGGCGTATCGCTCTTCGACGTAGTGCGACAACACCAGAACGGGCGACTCCGGATTCTGGCTCCGCAACTGCGCGGCGGCGCGAATCCCCTCGTCGGTGAACGTTGGAGGCATCCGCACATCCACGATCACGAGATCGGGTTTGACCTCGTTGACCAGGGAGAGCAGATTCGAAGCGTCAGACACGCTCGCCACCACCTCATGGCCTGCGTCGACCAGAATGCGTTCCACACCCGCTCGCAACAGCGCAGAGTCCTCGGCGATCACGATGCGCATGGCAGCACCGCCATGACAGTCGTGGGCCCGTTGTCGGGACTGGAAACCGTGAATGTCCCGCGCGCAGCACGCACTCGATCGGACAGACCACGAAGGCCGGTCGCGTTCGCGCTGGTGGTGATCTGCGCGCCGCCGCGGCCGTCGTCGAAAACGGAGACGTGGAGCTTGTTCTCGGTCTCATCGAGGTGCACCGTCACGACGGCTCGCGACGCGTGTGCGTGTTTGGCGATGTTGGTGAGGGATTCGGCGACGACGAAATACGCGACGGCTTCGGTTTCTTCTGGAATGCGCCGCGGTAGGTCGATATCGAGAGTTGTCGGAACGGCGGCGCGGTGCACCACAGACGACAGCGCGGCATCCAGTCCTCGGTCGGAGAGGATCGTCGGGGCAATACCACGCACGACGTTGCGTAGTTCCACCAGAGCGGTTTTCGCGTCATCGTGGGCCTCGGCGATCAGAGCCTTGGCGGCAGACGGGTCGTTGTCGAATTTGGTCTGGGCGAGGCCGATCGTCATCGCCAGCGAGACGAGACGAGACTGCACGCTGTCATGAAGATCGCGCTCGATGCGGCGTCGCTCGGCATGCGCTGATGACACTGCCCCCATTCTGGCGTCGGTCAGCGCGTTCACCTCGTCTTGCAGCAAGGCCGCCGGTGACGACGAGAGCAGCCAGAGGTCGATCTTGGCGTCGAGAATGGGCGCGAACAGCACAATTGCGACTGCGACCGCCAACGCGACCACGGCCAGCGGCCACGCCAGCGCCGGTGGCAAGAAGGTCAGCCCGGCGTCGTCGTCGCTGCGGCTCATCGCAATGGTCATTGCCGGCGCCAGAAACCCGAACGCCAGCAGCAGGAGGGCCAGCCCACCGGCGAGGAAGTCGTAGACCATCCGGAGAAGGTGATGTGCGCAGCCCTTCCAGAACCGGGCACTACTGATGTCAAGCCACAGCTGATGGACCCAGCGTCCAAAGCCGTTGTAAGGGGACTCAATTCGTGGCGGCACGGGGATGTTCATGCCGAAGACGGCCTCGCTTCGCAGGCGCTCGAGCCACTGCGCGCCGCGCATGAGATACACAAATAGGACCACGGCGACCAAAAACCCGATCACCGTCGGAATGGTTGCGAAACCGATGAGCACGATCATGCTCGGGAACCACAGCCAAACGATGGCGATCACCGCGCCGACGAGCAACGATGCGCTCGGTAGTAAGCCGATTCGCCGGCGCGCTGGTGACGAGGTTGGATCAGCCGTTATCGGCTTGACCTCCTGGTTCATGACCGTGACCACACAGTTCAAAGTACGGAATTCCGAGGTGGGCCGAAACGGCGTTTACCGGATAAACGAGGGGGGGTTAACCCCCCCATCACCCCGGTTGTGGGGCGCACCGCGGCTGTTGTCCAGACTACGCCGGGAAGGTACCTCGGCACGTCGCCGTAGTACCGTCCCCACGTGGTTGATTTGGCCTACGAAGACCGCGGCGACGGCGATCCGGTTCTCTTCATCGCGGGCCAGGGCGGCCTCGGACGTACATGGGATATCCATCAGGTGCCGGCATTCCGGGCAGCGGGTTATCGCGTCATCACGTTCGACAACAGAGGCGTCGGTGCGACAGCGAATGCAGAGGGTTTCACGACGGCGACCATGGTCGCTGACACCGCGAATCTGATCGAGACGCTTGGTGTCGCTCCGGTTCGGGTTGTGGCCACGTCGATGGGCTCTTTCATCGCTCAAGAACTGATGCTGGCGCGGCCGGACCTGGTCACCCAGGCAGCGTTGATGGCCACGCGTGGACGCCATGACCGGGCGCGCGAGTTCTTCCGCGCGGCCGAACGCGATTTCGTCGAGGCGGATATCGAGCTTCCGCCTCGATACGGGGCGAAATTGCGCTTGCTCGAGAATTTTTCGCCGAAGACCCTGAACGACGAGAGGATCGTCGGCGACTGGATCGAGACGTTCACGATGTGGCCGACGAAGTCGACACCCGGGGTTCGCGCTCAGTACGGGGTTGCCCCAGAGAGTGATCGGTTGCGTGTCTACAAGGTGATCACGACCCCGGTATTGGTGATCGGATTCGCCGATGACCTCGTCATGCCCCCGCATCTCGGCGCCGAGGTGGCGGCGGCCTTTCCGAACGGACGTTACGTGGAGATCGCTGATACCGGCCACCTGGGCTTTCTCGAGCGCCCCAAAGTGGTGAACTCGACGATTCTCGACTTCTTCTCCGCCGGTGGTCGATGAATCGCCAGTGGCTGGACGCCGGACGCAGCGACGGGCAACAGAGAGCCGCCGCGAGCGAATGCCTAGGCCCGCAATCGATCCCACCGACCGGCAATGAAGTCCGCAACTGCGCAAGACCGGTCGGCGGTCCATTTGGACACTCCCGGCAGATTTGCTGACAAAAGCCTGAACGTCGTTGCACGTTATTCGAAATCGCTTCCGCCCGGCACCCGCGGGAGGTACAGTCCGCAGCGCTCGTGAACGACTGTGGTGCGACTTGTCGGCTGGAGCGCAACTTGGATACCGTGCGGGAGCGCTGGAGGTCATGCATTACGATCGCGTATCGCGTTGGGAACGGGGAGATTGTGGAGGCCGACGGCATGCTTTACTCATCGGGATCGGGTTTTGCTCCCCGAGGCGCTGCGCGTTTGCCGTGACCCCCACACGGCCGAGCTTGGGACCTTCCGGGCATCCCAGGGTCGCCGTCTGGCGTGTCGCGGCAATGTGTAGTTGCATGTTCGAGCAGCTGAGGTGGCGACGGACATGGAGACGGACGGAGGGGATTCGCGATTTTCAGGATCTTTAAGCGGTTGTGGATCCCGCTGCTCATTCTCGTGGTGATTGTCGCGGGAGGCTTCACCGTGTCGCGGCTGCGCACCGTTTTCGGCACCGAGAATCGTCCCTCTTATGCCGAGGCCGACCTCCACGAGTCGGAGCCCTACACCACCAAGAAGCTGGTCTACGAGGTGTTCGGACCTCCAGGGACGACCGCGAACATCAGTTACTTCGATCCCGACGCCGAGCCCCAGTACGTCGAGGGAGTCAGCCTGCCGTGGTCGGCGACCTACGACCTATCCGGTGCGGCGATCGTCGGCAACCTCGTCACGCAGGGCGACTCAGGCAACATCGGCTGCCGCATCATCGTGGACGGCGAGGTCAAAGCGGAGCGGACCAGCCAAGGGGTAAATGCGTTCACATACTGCTTGGTGAAAGCCGCATGAGATGACAAGCACACAGGTACATCGCAAACCGCCATTCGTCGCACGGTGGATCTATCGGCTTGCGCCGGCAGTCATCCTCGGCTGGATTGCGATCGCTGTCATCCTGAGCACCGGTGTCCCGTCACTCGAACAGGTCGAGCGTGAAAACGCGATAACACTCACTCCGGACGACGCCCCGTCCTTCAAAGCCATGCAGCGAATGGGCGAGCTCTACGACGAGGCGCAATCCGACAGTGTGGCGATGATCGTCCTGGAGGGCGAGAACCCGCTCGGCGACGACGCACACGTCTATTACGACGAGTTGATTCGCCGGCTCGAAGCCGATCGACAGCACGTGGAATATGTGCGCGACTTCTGGGGCGACCCACTGACGGCGGGCGCCGCACAGAGCGCGGACGGTAAATCCGTCTACGTCCAAGTCAATCTCACCGGCAACTTGGGGCAAGCCTCGTCGAACGAATCCGTTGACGCCGTCCGGGAGGTCGTCGACGGCCTGCCTGCGCCGCCTGGAGTCAAGGCCTACGTCACCGGACCGGCGGCCTTCGTGGCGGACTTGGGGACCAGCGGTAACAAGACGGTCTTCTTGGTGACCGCAACCAGCATTGCGGTGATTTTCCTGATGCTGCTGCTCCTCTATCGCTCGATAGTCACCGTTATCGTCTCGTTGCTGATGGTGGGGATACAGCTCCAGGTGGCGAGGGGGTTTGTCGCCTTCCTCGGCGATATCGGGGCCGTCAGTCTCACGACCTACGTCATCAACCTGCTGGTGTCACTGGTGATCGCGGCCGGAACGGACTATGGAATCTTCTTCTTCGGGCGGTATCACGAGGCACGTCAGGCCGGCGAGGACCGTGTCGAAGCGTTCTACACCACGTACCGCAGCGTCGGCAAAGTCGTCTTGGCCTCCGGCTCGACCATCGCCGGGGCCGTCTTCTGTCTGAGTTTCACCCGACTGCCCTACTTCCAACCTCTGGGCATCCCCGGCTCGGTGGGTGTGTTGGTCGCGGTCGCCGTTGCCCTCACGTTGGTACCAGCGGTGATCGCACTGGGTAGCCGCGTTGGCCTGTTTGAGCCGAAGCGAATAGTCATCACTCGCCGCTGGCGGCGAATCGGCACCGCGGTCGTTCGGTGGCCCGCCCCGATCCTCGTCGCGACGTTTGCGCTTGCACTCGTCGGGCTCTTGGCCCTACCGGGATATCGACCCACTTACAACGATCAAGACACCATTCCCGATTACATCGACGCTAACCAGGGCTTTGAAGCCGCAAAACGGCACTTTCCGCCCGCGCTCATGATGACGCCCGACGTGGTGATGGTCGAGGCCGATCACGATATGCGCAATTCCTCCGACTTCCTCGTCTTGAACAAGCTCGCCAAGGGAATCTTGGATGTACCCGGCGTGGCTCGCGTGCAGGGTCCCACACGGCCATCGGGAGAACCCCTCGAGCACACGACGATTCCTTACATGCTGAGCATGAACCAGGCGAGCCAGATGCAAATGCTGCCGTTCCAAAAGGCCCGTATGGAAGACATGCTCAAACAGGCCGATGAGATGACCAAGACGATTGGGTTGATGAAGCGCATGTTTGCGCTCATGACAGAGCTCAATGCGACCACTCATCGCATGATCGGAACAACACACGAACTCGAAGAGATCACGAACGAAATGCGGGACAGCATTGCAGACTTCGACGATTTCTTCAGGCCCATTCGTAATTACTTTTACTGGGAGCCGCACTGCTTCAACATTCCCATTTGCTGGGCGATCAGGTCGGTATTCGATGTAATCGACGGTCTGGACAACATCACCGTCACAATGCGCGAACTCGTCACCAATCTCGATCAGCTTGATGTGTTGATGCCTCAGCTGCTCGCACAGTTCCCGCCGATGATCGCCACGATGGAGAGCACGCGGACGATGATGCTGACGATGCACAGCACCATGTCCGGCACGATCTCTCTAATGGAGGAGGGCAGCGAGAACGCCACCGCCATGGGTAAGGCTTTCGACGCGGCCCAAAATGACGACTCCTTCTATCTCCCGCCGGACATATTCAAGAACAAAGACTTCAAGAAGGTCATGGATGTCTTCTTGACGCCGGATGGGAAGGCCGCGCGGATGCTCATCACGCAGCGCGACGATCCTGCGTCACCTGAGGGCATCTCGCGTGTGGAGCCGATAAAGACGGCGGCCGAGGAGGCGCTGAAAGGGACGCCACTGGAAAGCGCCAAGATTTCCATGGGTGGCACCGCGGCGATCTCGAAAGACTTGGTCGAGGGCTCGACTTACGACCTGTTGATCGCGGGGGTGGCGGCGCTGTGCCTCGTCTTCATCATCATGCTGATCATGACTCGAAGCTTTGTCGCCGCCTTGATCATCGTCGGCACCGTCGCGATGTCGCTCGGTACGGCATTCGGGCTATCCGTTCTCATTTGGCAGCACATCCTCGGTATCCAAATTCACTGGGTTGTGCTCGCGATGTCCGTGATCGTCCTCTTGGCTGTCGGTTCCGACTACAACCTTCTGCTGGTCTCCCGGATAAAGGAGGAGATAGGCGCCGGGCTGAACACCGGCATCATCCGGGCCATGGCCGGCACCGGCCGAGTGGTGACCGCCGCAGGCCTGGTGTTCGCATTCACGATGTTCGCGATGCTGGTCAGCGATCTCCGAACGTTGGGCCAGGTGGGCTCCACCATCGGGATGGGTTTGCTCTTCGACACATTGGTCGTGCGTGCGCTCATGACACCGTCGATCGCTGCCCTGCTCGGACGCTGGTTCTGGTGGCCACGCCGCGTACGCCCTCGACCTGCCAGCCAGATGCTTCGGCCGTTCGGGACTCGTCCGCTGGTCCGTTCCCTGTTGCTGAAACAGGATCGTTAAGGCATTGACCGTGAACGAGCCGACTTTCTCGCGCCCGAAGGCAGTATGAGCAACGAGCCGAGGACCAGTAACCCGCCATTCATTGCGCGGGCCGTCTACCTACTTTCAGTACCGATCATCGTCATCTGGCTGGCGATCACTGCGTATCTGTTCTTCGGGATTCCCTCGCTGGAGCAGATCGGCAAGGAACGATCCGTATCGCAGGTGCCCGAAGATGCCCCGTCGTATCAAGCGATGAGGCACATGGGCGAGGTGTTCAAGGAATCCGACTCCGACAGCTTCGCGATGATCGTCTTGGAGGGCGACAAACCGCTCGGTCCCGACGCGCATGCTTATTACGACGAACTGATTCGGCAGCTGCACGCCGACACGAAGCATGTGAACCACGTGCAGGATTTCTGGGGTGATCCCCTGACGGCTCCGGGCGCGGAGAGTAGCGATGGGAAGGCCACCTACGTCCAGGTCAACCTAGCGGGTGACCAGGGCGAGGCGTTGGCGAACGAATCCGTTCGGGCAGTTCGAGACATCGTCGATCGAGTGCCCGCGCCACCGGGCGTCACCGCCTATGTGACCGGTCCCGCGCCGTTGGTGGCGGACATGAACAGGGCCGGCGACGACTCCATCCTCAAGATCACCATAGTCACCCTCATCGTGATCCTCGTGATGCTGCTCTTCGTCTATCGATCAATCGTCACGGTCTTCTTCGTGCTGCTCAGCATGGGTGTACAGGTACAGGTGGCAAGAGGGGTCGTCGCTCTGCTCGCCATGCACGGAATAATGGATCTTTCCACCTTTGCCGTCAGCCTGTTGGTGTCGCTCGGCATCGCGGCAGGCACCGATTATGGGATCTTCTTTTTCGGGCGATATCACGAGGCGCGCCAAGCCGGCGAGGATCCGACGACGGCGTTCTACACCACCTACCGCAGCGTCACCAAAGTGGTATTGGGTTCCGGTCTGACCATTGCCGGCGCGATCTACTGCCTGAGCTTTACCCGACTTCCGTATTTCGAGACGCTCGGCGTCCCCGGGGCGGTGGGCATGCTGATGGTGGTCGCCGTGGCTATCACGCTCGTCCCGGCAGTGATCGCCGTGGGTGGCCGGGTAGGACTGTTCGAGCCCAAACGCAGGATCGCCGTTCGACGGTGGCGGCGATTGGGCACGGCCATCGTCCGGTGGCCCGGCCCCATCCTGGCCGCGACTTGTGCGGTAGCGCTTGTGGGCCTGCTGGCGCTTCCGGCATACCGAAGCAGCTTCAACGACCGCGAGTATGTGCCGCAGGACATTCCCGCCAACCTCGGCTATGCGGCCGCCGAGCGGCACTTTCCTCAATCCCGGATGATGCCCGAGATCTTGATGATCGAGGCAGACCACGATATGAGGAATCCCACGGATTTCCTGGTGCTGCACAAACTCGCCAAGAGCGTGTTCGCGGTGCCTGGAATTGCGAGGGTGCAGGGTATAACGCGGCCCGAGGGGACCCCGATCGAACGCACCTCGATACCGTTTTTGATCAGCATCCAGATGGCCAGTCAAAAACAGATGCTGCCCTTTCAACAAGCCCGTATGGAAGGTTTGCTGAAGCAAGCCGACGATATGAGCACGATGATCGCTCTGATGCAGCGGAATCTCGAATTGACGGGGCAACTCTACGAGGTCACACACCGCATGAACGGTCTTACCCATCAGATGGAAGACACGTTGAATCAGCTGCGAGACAACATCGCTGATTTCGACGATTTCTTTCGGCCGCTTCGCAATTATCTGTACTGGGAGCCGCACTGCTTCAACATCCCGATCTGCTGGGCGATCAGGTCCATATTCGATACCCTCGACGGTGCCGATAAAGTCAGCGTGAAAATGCGTCAACTGGTCACCGATATGGACCACCTCGATCAGATCATGCCGCAATTGCTGGCCGTCATGCCCGAGATGATCGAGTCGATGAAGACGATGCGGACGATGGTCTTGACCATGCACAGCACCATGTCGGGATTCCTCAACCAAATGGAGGAATCGACTGAGGACGTGACCGCCATGGGCAGGGCTTTCGATGCCGCCAGAAACGACGACTCCTTCTTCCTGCCTCCAGAAGTCTTCGAGAACGAGGACTTCAAACGCGCCATGAACCTCTTCTTCTCACCCGACGGCAAGGCGATGCGTCTGATGATCTCGCATCGCGATCAGCCGGGGACGCCGGAGGCTCTCGCGCGTGTCGATGCCATCAGGGTCGCCGCTGAAGAGGCGCTCAAGACGACACCACTGAAGAATGCGCAGATTTACTTAGGCGGAACTGCGGCGACGTACAAGGATATGCAGGACGGTTCTACCTTCGATCTCATGATCGCGGGGGTAGCGGCGCTGTGTCTGATTTTCGCCATCATGCTGATCATCACGCGCAGCCTTATCGCCGCAATCGTCATCGTGGGAACGGTTGCGCTTTCGCTTGGCGCGTCGTTCGGCATCTCCGTTCTCATCTGGCAGCACATTCTCGGAATCGAATTGCACTGGCTAGTGCTCGCAATGTCGGTCATCATCCTTCTGGCGGTGGGGTCCGACTACAACCTTCTGCTGGTATCGCGCATGAAAGAGGAGATAGGCGCCGGATTGAAGACCGGCATCATCCGGGCGATGGGCGGTACAGGAAAGGTGGTGACGTCCGCTGGCCTGGTGTTCGCTTTCACCATGATGTCCATGGTCGTCAGCGACCTTCGCATCATCGGCCAAGTGGGTACCACCATCGGCGTCGGCCTCCTGTTCGACACCCTGGTGGTCCGCGCCTTCATGACGCCGTCGATCGCCGCGCTGCTGGGCCGGTGGTTCTGGTGGCCGCAGCGAGTGCGGCCGCGGCCCGCAAGCCGGATGCTCGACCCGTATGGTCCGCGCCCCCTGGTTCGTGCGTTGATCGGCCAGCAGCGGTAACGAAAGAGCCAGACAGGCTCTTCTAGCTCTCCGATGGATCGTTGCTCGCGGCCATGTGGCGTTGTCGCAGGGACGCTCGCGTGCCGTCCTTTTCGATCACCGATCAATTTGCTGACTCGCTGTTTGGGTTGTCAGTGAACTGGTATCGTCGGCCGAGCAGCAAGGTGGGTGCGCGGCTGACGAGGCGAAGGAACCAACCAGCGTCTCCTGCAGACGAATTCTCTCGCCGGCAGCCGACAGTGCACGAGGGGGCATCGAGAATTGGTTTGAGCACGCCGATCTCAGGGCAATGAAACGTTCGAAGACGGCCGAACGATCAAACGCAATGGAACTGCATTCATCCCGAACGAGAGGTACACACATGATCAAACTGACGATGACCCGAGTGGCCGTTGGCATCGCGGGGTTGGCGTTGTCGGCGACCGCCGGAGTCGGGGTCGCGTCGGCTACTCCTGACCTCGGTCCGGCTGTGAACACCACGTGCAGCTACCCGCAACTCATGGCGGCGTTGAACGCGGCCGATCCAGTAGCCGCGTCGGTCTTCAATTCGTCTGAGCCAATGAAGGCCGGTCTGCAACAATTCCTGGCCGCCCCGCCGAATGTGCGTCAGCAGATGGCACAGCAGATCGCGGCGTCGCCGGAGAATCAGCCGTACATCGGTCTCTATCAGACCGTTTTCAACACCTGCAACAACTTCTAGGTCAACTGGGCCACAACTTCGATCCAGGCTTCAACCCGGCGGACTGTCTGGGTAACTATTCGCCTGCGTGTGGTGTCAAATTCGATTGATCTGGTTCTGCCCGGCGTGCGGGCTGATCGCGTAGCAATGTCTCGCGTCAGCCCGCACGCTGTGCTATTCGCAACCGGCACTTCTTTGCGAGACGACTTTGGCGTCATCTGCCACTCGTTTGCCCATGAGACGGGTCCGCATTTCCTGTGAGCCGATGCGATCCGCGGCCGTGGTTCGCTCGCGCTACTGACGTCGTCCATAAATTTGCTGGCCGTCCACCACCTCGGCGAGGGTGTGAGCACCAGGACCACCGGGCGCCGGCCTCCGTACGCCGAGTCGGATCCGGGGCACATAACTCTGGCTATCCTTTGTATCTGCCTCCTGACGGCATCAGGTTCGAGGGCCTACGATCGCCCGGCCAGGGGCGGACACGGGCTGTCGGCTCAAGCCGTCGTTCGCCGAGGCAGCAGATCTGTCCTGCTGCAGGCTTCCTTCAACATCGTTTGCTGAAACGCATCTCGCCTGCGGAGTTGAGGTCCCGAGAAAAACTTTGCCAAACGGCTGAAACACGTCGGTTCCCTTAAGTATGGTTTGGTGCGGTCGCACACATTAGACGACGCGGTCAGGAGGACTGTGAGTACCAATCCATTCGACGACGACAATGGCACCTTCTTCGTATTGGTCAATGAAGAGGAACAACACAGCCTGTGGCCGACTTTCGCCGATGTCCCAGCGGGCTGGCGTGTCGTTTACGGAGAAGCCGATCGCGCTTCGTGTCTTGACTACATCGAGCAGAACTGGCCCGACATCAGGCCCAAGAGCCTTCGCGACAGGCTCGCACAGGCCCGAGGTTCTGAAGCCTAAACCGACTGGTTTTTGGGGGGCTGGTGAATAGCGACAAGGAAACACTTCAGCTGGCACGGGGGAATGCTTCTGCCTCGCTCGATGGGGCGCTTCAGCTGACGCGGGGACAACTCGATATATGGCTCGCGCAGCAGATGGGCCAATTCGCGACGGAGTGGCACGTCGGCCTGTTCGTCAGAATCGACGGTCGGATTGACCGTGATGCTCTTGAGTGGGCTATCGCCAGGGCGGTGCGCGAAGCCGAACCGGGGCGAGCTTCGTTCTTCGAGGAGAACGGCGAGGTTCTTCAAAAAGCAGTCGATTATCCCGATATCGAGTTGCCGTTCTTTGACCTGACCGAATCCGACAACGCCGTGGAAGAAGCCTATCGGATGGCGTTGTCGATCCAAGAAACGCCGATGCCGTTCAGCGGCCCTCTGTTCAGATACGCCCTATTCCAGACGCGCGCGGATCAATTTCATCTGTTCGCCACGTGCCACCACATCGTCGCGGATGGAGCCGGGCTCGTCCTGGTAGGCCATCGGGTTGCATCTCTCTACTCGGCAATCGTTTCCGGAACACCGATTCCCCCCTCGGTGTTCGGCTCGCTGCAGGACCTGGTGAACTGCGAGACGGAGTACCAAGCATCCGACGACTATCTGCAAGATCTGGATTACTGGACCAAGAACATCCCTGTGGAGACCGGGAGCTCGTACCGCCTGCCAGGGACGCCGCACGGGCAGGATCCGCAATCGTCCTCTGCGCCAATGCCATTGGATCGGGCACTGCTCCAACGGGTCGACGAGATGGCCGACGCCTGGAATGTGCCCCGCTCGTCGGTCATCACCGCGGCATGCGCACTCCTGGTTTGCGAGTGGAGCGTCGACGGCACAGAAGTGGTGCTCGACTTCCCCGTCAACAGGAGGGACCGTCCCGAGCTGAAGACTCTTCCCGGCATGGTTGCCGGGGTGGTTCCGCTGGTCCTGACCGTCTCGCCTGAAACAACGGTTGCCGACTTCTGCGGGTATGTCGACACTCGAATCCGAGAAGCATTGCAGCACCAACGGTTTCCGGTTCGGTCGCTCGAGCGAAGGACCCGCGCCAGCGGTCCGCTGCAGTCGGGCGACCGCGTCACGGTCAACTTCCTTCCGTCAATCTTCAATCTGTCATTCGGTGGCATCGCCGCATCCGCGTCGTTCACCAATCCTGGTGCCGCGGGCGACGGCTTCGGGTTGCTCTTCCTCAGCGAGGGCGACGGGCTTTCCCTCGGCGTCTCAGGTGCTCTGCAGCCATTCTCGAGTTTTGACGTCTCGGACTTGACGGCCCGCCTGGAGCGGGTGTTGACGGCCATGACCGTCAACCCGGGTCGACGGCTCTCGTCGATCGAACTGCTAGCGGGGAATGAGCGCGCAGATCTTGACGTGTGGGGTAATCGGACACTGTTGGCGCGGCCGGCAAGTTCGACGGTGTCGATTCCGGTTATGTTCGCCGAGCAGGTCGCGCGTGCCCCGGAGGCGGTGGCCATCCGTTGTGATGGGCGAACGTGGACTTATCGCGAATTGGACGATGCCAGTAATCGTCTGGCGAACCTGTTGATCGATCGTGGAGCGGGTCCGGGCCGATGTATCGCCGTGATGTTCCCGCGCTCGGCCGAGGCCATCGTCTCGATTCTGGCGGTCCTGAAATCGGGCGCGGCCTATCTGCCAATCGATCCCGCACACCCGCCGACACGCATCGAATTCATGGCCGCCGACGCGGCGCCGCTGGCGGCAATCACAATATCGGATTTGGCTGAGCGCCTGGCTGGCTGCGATCTGCCGGTGATCGACATCGCCGATCCCCTCATCGACACGTACCCCGTCACGAGCGTGCCGGCGCCGGCCGCAAACGACGTCGCCTACATCATCTACACCTCCGGAACGACCGGAACCCCCAAAGGGGTGGTCATCTCGCACAGCAATGTCACCGAGTTGATCGGATCATTGGATCCTGCGTTGGCGGGGCCCGATCAGGTCTGGTCTCAGTGGCACTCCTATGCCTTTGACATCTCTGGCTGGGAGATATTCAGCGCCCTTCTGCATGGCGGGCGACTCGTCGTGGTGCCCGAGTTGGTAGCCAATTCGTCGGAAGACTTCCACGATCTGGTGGCGGCCGAGAAGGTCACCATTTTGTGCCAAACCCCTTCTGCCCTGGGGATCTTGAAGCCGGAGCTTCTGGACTCGGTCACCGTGATGGTGGGTGGAGAGGCTTGTCCCACCGAGGTCGTCGATCGGTGGGCCGCCGACCGGGTCATGATCAACGAGTACGGCCCGACCGAGGCGACGATGTGGGTGGCCCTCAGCGCGCCGCTCACGCCAGGTACCGATGTGCCGCCGATCAGCCCGCCCTTGCCCACTGCCGCATTCTTCGTGCTGAACAAGTGGTTGCATCCCGTGTCGGCCGGAGTGGTCGGCGAGTTGTACCTGGCTGGTCCCCAGCTGGCGTACGGGTATGTGCGACGCGCGGGGTTGACCGCATCGCGATTCGTGGCCTGCCCCTTCGGGGAGTCCGGGGCCCGGATGTATCGCACCGGAGATCTGGTGTACTGGGCCGCCGACGGCCAATTGCGTTATCTGGGAAGAGCCGACGAACAGGTCAAGATCCGTGGGTACCGCATCGAACTCGGTGAAATCCAGGCCGCGCTGGCCGGTCTCGATGGGGTGCAACAGGCTGTCGTGATCGCTCGGGAGGACCGTCCCGGAGACAAGCGTCTGGTTGGGTACTTCACCGGCACTGCAAATCCCGCCGAGCTTCGTAGCGCGTTGGCCGACCGACTGCCTTCTTACATGGTTCCAGCCGCTGTGGTGGCGATCGAGGCGCTGCCACTGACCGTCAACGGCAAGCTCGACAAGCGTGCCCTGCCCGCGCCGGAGTACAAAGCGGTCGATAACTACCGCGCCCCGAGCACCGTCACGGAGGAGATCCTGGCGGGTCTGTATGCCCAGGTGCTCGGTGTGGAGAGGGTCGGAGTCGACGATTCGTTCTTCGACCTGGGCGGTGATTCACTGTCCGCGATGCGGGTCATCGCCGCCATCAACACCAGCCTGGATGCTGGTCTCGCGGTGCGCGCATTGTTCGAGGCGCCCACGGTAGCCGAGTTGGCGCCCCGTATCGGGGGAGATGCCGGTCGGCGTAAGCCGCTCGTGGCCGGTGAACGGCCTTCGGTGGTGCCGCTGTCATTCGCCCAGAACCGATTGTGGTTCCTCAACCAGTTCGAGGGCGGCGCCGCCACGTACAACATTCCGACCGCTTTCCGCATCACCGGGCCGCTGGATGTAGAAGCGTTGGGTGCGGCCCTAGACGACGTCATCGCTCGCCATGAGGCTCTGCGCACCACGTTCCCGGACATAGACGGAGTGCCGTTCCAGGAGGTGTTGCCCGCACGGCAGGGGATGTGGAGACGCGGGCCCGCGGTCGTCTCGTCCCGTGAAGGAGATGTGGCCGCCGAGTTGGTGGCGCTGGCGGGGTATCGATTTGATCTGTCAGCGGAGATTCCGTTCCTCGCGCGGATCTACTCGGTGGGGCCAGAACAGTACGTCGTGGGAATCGTCGTCCATCACATAGCTTTCGACGGTTGGTCGCTGGCACCTATGGTCCGTGACGTGGCTGAGGCGTATCGCGCCCGCCAACAGGGTCATGCCCCTGAGTGGGCGCCGTTGTCGGTGCAGTACGTCGATTACACCTTGTGGCAACAGGATTGGCTGGGTGTCGAAACCAATCCGGACAGCGTGATCGCGGGGCAGCTGCAGTATTGGCGACAAGAGCTGGCGGACCTCCCGGAACTCGTCACACTTCCACCGGACCGAGCGCGCCCGTCGGTCGCCAGCTACCGCGGTGACGAAGTGGAACTCCGCATCGAACCCCACGTGTGGGCCGGGGTCAAGCAGTTGGCGGCGGCGCATAACGCGACACCCTCGATGGTGTTGCAGGCCGCCATGGCGATTGTGCTGCATCGCGCCGGGGCAGGCGAAGACGTGGTAATGGGTACCCCGATCGCTGGACGGTCCGACCAAGCGCTCGACGACCTCGTCGGATTCTTCGTCAACACCTGGGTTTTGCGGGTCGGCGTCAAGTCGGGGCAGCCGTTCGGCGATGTGCTCGCCGAAGTGCGCCGCAAAGCACTCGATGCCTATAGCAACCAGGATGTTCCGTTCGAGTTGCTCGTCGAACAGCTCAACCCCGCGCGGTCGACTTCGCACAACCCGTTGTTCCAAGTGCTGATGGTCTTCCAGAACAACATGCGCCCCGAAGTGTTGACGCTGGACGAGGTCGACATAGAACAGCAAGCGGTCACCACCCGCACGGCTCGGTTCGATCTCGACATCGAGTTGGGGGAGGTACCGACCGAAGATCCGGCCGCGCCGATGGCCGCCGGCATGGTGTTGTACGCCACGGACCTGTACGAGCGAGCCACCATCGAGCGGTTGGTTACCTGGTTCGGTCGAGTGATCGAAGCAGCGATCGCTGATGCTTCGGCAGTAGTCGGCGATGTGCCCCTACTCGACGACGACGAGCGTCAACTGGTGGTGGAGGAGTGGTCGGGTAATACCGTGACGGCGCCGGTGGGAGTGGCGCCGCAGCTGTTGGCCGCTGCGGTGGCCACCGATCCGAATGCGGTGGCCCTCGTCGACGACAACCGGGAATGGTCCTACCGCGAGCTCGACGAGTGGTCGACGCGCTTGGCCCGCGCACTGATCGAGGCAGGTGTGGGTCCCGAGCGCGCCGTGGGTGTGGCGATGGAACGCTGCGCGGAATTGGTCGTGGCCTGGTGGGCGCTGATGAAGGCCGGTGGGGCTTACGTTCCGGTGGACCCCGCCTATCCAGTCGAACGGATCACCACCGTGTTGAACGCGGTGTCCGCGGTGTGCGTTCTGACCGTCGGGGAGGGAAGCATCGCCGGGACGGGTGACCGCCCCGTGCTGCGTATCGACGATCTGGACTTGTCGGCGCAACCCGCCGATCCCATAACTGACGCTGACCGGTTGGCGCCGCTGCAGGCACACAACACCGCCCACGTGATCTTCACCTCGGGATCCACCGGCACCCCGAAGGGAGTGGCTGTCAGCCACGCCGGCTTGCTGGGAGTTGCCGCGCTTCACGAGGTTTACGGGATGGGCGCCGACACCCGGCTGTTGTTGGTGGCCGCGCCGACCTTCGACGTGTCGATCGGTGAGGTGCTGCTGGCGGCAGGGTCGGGCGCGGCCTTGGTGGTGGTGCCACCCGATGCATACGCCGGTGAGGCGTTGACGAGACTGCTCGAGAGCCAACGGGTCAACGCCGCAACGCTTACACCGACCGTGCTCTCCACGCTGGATCGCGGTCGGCTCCACAACGTGGGCACGCTCATCACCACGGGCGAAGCGTGCCCGACTGAATTGGCGGCCGCGTGGGCTACGGGCCGCCGGATGTTCAATGCCTACGGTCCCACCGAGACCACGATCTGGGCCACTTCCAGCTCGAGGCTAGAGCCGGGCCAGCCAGTGGGAATCGGCGCGCCTATCGCCGGGGTGTCCGCCCTCGTACTCGATGCGCGGCTGAGCCCGGCGCCCGTCGGGGTGGTGGGCGAGCTCTACCTGGGCGGTCCCGCATTGGCGCACGGCTACATGGGTAGGCCGGACCTCACCGCCGATCGGTTCGTGGCAAACCCATACGGGCCCACGGGAACACGCATGTACCGAACCGGTGACCTGGTGCGCTGGACCCGCACCGGGACAGTGGATTACCTGGGTCGCGCCGACACCCAGATCAAACTCCGCGGACAACGCATCGAATTGGGTGAAATAGAGAACTCGCTGCTCGCATGTGATCAGGTCACGCAGGCCGCCGCGTTGGTGCATCGCGGCAGTACCGGTGCCCACCTCGTCGCCTACGTCACCTTCGATCGCAGCAGCGCAGGCGGTCACGACGCCGAAATCGTCAACCAGTGGCAACACGTTTACGACGAGTTGTACGACGCCGAGGCCGAGACTCGCGACTTCGGCAGGGACTTCCGGGGCTGGAACAGCAGTCTGACCGATGACCCGATTCCGCTCGAAGAGATGTTGGAGTGGCAATCGGCCACCGTCGATCGGATCATGTCTCTCCGGCCGCAGCGGGTGTTGGAGATCGGTGCGGAAAAGTCTGTCGCCCAATATTCGTCGCAGAGCGGAGCGATCTGTGACAACACCAATCCCGAGCCCGCA
>NZ_LZJE01000398.1:0-23028 GCF_001666865.1 Mycobacterium sp. E136 | reverse complement strand
CTTGGGTTCGAGGATCTTGCCGAACCGGCTCGCGAAGCTGATGATCGCCGGTCCCAGCGTCAGGGCGGCGAAGACCGATGTGACCATGCCGATGGCCAGCGGCACACCCATGGTCTGGAAATAGGGCAGCCGGGTGAAGCTCAGGCAGAACAGCGCGCCGGCGATCGTCAGGCCCGAGCCCAGCACGACGTGCGCCGTGCCGTGGAACATCGTGTAGTACGCGGTTTCCCGGTCTTCGCCGCCCTGACGCTGGGACCGGCGATCATCAGCTTCGCGAGCCGGTTCGGCAAGATCCTCGAACCCAAGCGGGCGATGCGGGTGCGCGGCTGGCGAAAGCTCGGCGCTGCGGTGGTGCGCTGGCCCGGTCCGATCTTGGTCGCGACGGTGGCCCTGTCGCTGGTGGGCCTGCTGGCCCTGCCCGGCTACCGCACCAACTACAACGACCGGAACTACCTGCCCGCCGACCTGCCTGCCAACCAGGGGTATGCGGCCGCCGACCGGCACTTCTCACAGGCTCGGATGAACCCCGAGCTGCTGATGGTCGAAAGCGATCACGACCTGCGCAACTCCGCGGACTTCCTGGTTATCGACAAGATCGCCAAGCAGGTCTTCCGAGTGCCCGGCATCTCGCGCGTGCAGGCGATCACCCGGCCCGACGGCAAGCCCATCGAGCACACCTCGATTCCGTTCCAGATCAGCATGCAGGGCACCACCCAGCAGATGAACCAGAAGTACCTGCAGGACCGGATGGCCGACATGCTGGTTCAGGCCGACGAGATGGCCAAGACCATCGCCAACATGGAGCGGATGTCCAAGCTCACCGAGGAGATGGCCGCGACCACGCACAGCATGGTCACGAAGATGAAGGACATGACCGTCGACGTGGCCGAGCTGCGCGACAACATCGCCAACTTCGACGACTTCTTCCGGCCCATTCGCAATTACTTCTACTGGGAACCGCACTGCTTCAACATCCCGATCTGCTGGGCGTTCCGATCGGTGTTCGACACCCTCGACGGCATCGACACGATGACCGACGACATCCAGAACCTGCTGCCCGACATGGAGCGGCTGGACAAGCTGATGCCGCAGATGGTCACGCTCATGCCGCCGATGATTGAAACGATGAAGACGATGCGGACGATGATGCTGACGATGTACTCGTCGCAGAAGGGCATGCAGGACCAGATGGCAGCCATGCAGGAGAACTCCACTGCCATGGGTGATGCCTTCGACGCGTCGATGAACGACGACTCGTTCTACCTCCCGCCGGAAGTCTTCGACAACGAAGAGTTCAAGAGGGGCATGGAGAACTTCATCTCGCCGGACGGCAAATCGGTGCGGTTCATCGTCGCCCATGACGGCGACCCGATGACCCCCGAAGGCATCGCGCGGATCGACTCGATCAAGCAGGCCGCAAAGGAGGCCATCAAGGGCACTCCACTGGAGGGCTCCAAGATCTACCTCGCCGGCACCGCCGCGGTCTACAAGGACATGTCCGACGGCAACAGCTACGACCTGATGATCGCGGCGATCCTCGCGCTCGCGCTGATCTTCACCATCATGCTGCTGCTGACCCGCGCCGTGGTGGCCGCCGCGGTGATCGTCGGCACGGTGGTGATCTCGCTCGGCGCGTCGTTCGGCCTGTCGATCCTGATCTGGCAGCACATCATCGGCGTCGAGTTGCACTGGATGGTCATGGCGATGGCCATCATCATCCTGTTGGCCGTCGGCGCCGACTACAACTTGCTGCTCGTGTCGCGGCTCAAGGAAGAGCTGCATGCGGGCATCAGGACCGGCATCATAAGGGCGATGGGCGGCAGCGGTTCCGTTGTCACCTCAGCCGGCCTGGTCTTTGCGTTTACGATGATGTCGATGGCTGTCAGCGAATTGACAGTCATCGGACAAGTCGGAACAACCATCGGACTTGGCCTGCTGTTCGATACTCTTGTGATCCGGGCATTCATGACGCCGTCCATCGCGGCGCTCATGGGTAAGTGGTTCTGGTGGCCACAGCGGGTGCGAGAACGTCCAGTGCCTGTACCGTGGCCGAAACCGAGGGAACTGACGCCGTCAGGGGGGGAAGGAGCACAGTCATGAAACGACTGATTGTTGGAGTAGCCACCGCGGCGGCCGCGCTCATGGTCGCGGCGCCCGCCCAGGCGCAGGACATCGACACCAACTTCACCAACGAGTTGCACACGTACGGGATCTACGGGCAGAAGGACTACAACGCCTGGATCGGCAAGATCACCTGTAAGCGAATCCGCAAGGGTGTCGATCGGGACGCCTTCGCGTCTGCACAGTTCGTCCAGAATCAGCTGGCGCGGGGTCAGAACAGCACCGAGCAGTCGTGGAAGTTCCTCGCGGGTGCGCTGCGCTACTACTGCCCCGACCGCCTCCCCATCCTCGATCAAGCCCGTGACCACAGCTAGAGCTAGGAGCCGAAAAGTGTTTCGTAAAGCGACCATTGCGCTGGCATCCTTTGGCTGCGCGGCGCTACTGTTCCCGGCCAACGCGGGCGCGGACGCCACGGATGACTACCCGATCCCCAACCGGATCATGCGGACCCCGTGCACGGTCGACCAGTACATGGCCGCGGTCCGCGATCAGGACCCGTTCTACTTCGAGCGCTACATGATCGACTACCACAACCGGCCCCTGGACGTGCAGAAGGGCGCCCGCGACCGGATCTACTGGTTCTTCTCGTTGGATTACGCGGGCCGTCGCCAGTATTCGGAGAACACCGCGACCAACGTGTTCTACGAGCAGATGGCCACCCGCTGGGGCAACTGGGCCAAGCTGTTCTTCAACAACAAGGGCGTCGTCGCACACGCCACCGACGTGTGCATGAACTACCCGCCGAGCCAGCCCGAGATCTGGAACTGGACCGCCACGCCGTAGTCGGGCTCAGGGCAGCCCGCCGAACAGCGGGCTCAAGGCCAGCTGCACCGGGTCCGGCGGTGGCAGGTACGCCGGCGGAGTCGTGAGCGGCGGAGCCGACGGTGCCGCCTGTGCGACAGCGACGGTTTCGGTCGGCTGACTCACCTCGGCCGCGGGTACCACTGATTCCGTGTCCGGTGCGGCGGTGAGGGTCGGCGCGGCGACGGGCTCCACCGTGACATCGTCTGTTTCTGCCGATCGCGCGGTCGGCAGAATCGGCCCTGTCACCGGTTTGGCGATCATCTGTTTCACCACGATCGGGACGACGGGCGCCGACGGAACGGCGTGGACGCTGATCGACGGGCTTGAGTCCGACACCGCGGCGGCGGGTTCGATCGGTGTCTCGGCCGACGGACCGACCCTGGTTTGCGGCGCGTCCCACCGGGCCAGCTCCGGACCGAACGCGAACAACGCGACGACACCCACTGCGAGGACCATCGCCGCCCGGCCGTGTGAACTCAGCCGGCGCCGAGAGCGCAGCTCGGTGGACTTCACCGCGGGCTCGGCCGTTGCGGCGGCCTCGACCGCGGATCCGGACAGCGCGGCGCCGCGGGCCAGTGCGAGTTGGACGTCCTCGGACGAGATGACGGGGATGCCGAGCGCCGTCTCGAGTGGGCCGGAGATCAGCTCGAGGTCCCCGCGGACGCCGATCAGGTACAGCCGGCGCGGCTGGATCTCCTCGTCGGCGAAGAAACTGGTGAGCCACTTGGCGAGGCCGTCCGCGCTCTCGCGCATGTGCGTCATCGCGGTGCGGACGGTGTCGCCGAGCACCGACACCACGGTCACGGCAGAGGACTCCACGACGCAGACCGCGCACCGGTCGAATTCATCCCCGGGTCCCAGCGCCCGCGCCCACGATCGAGCGGCATCGGCCATCCGGACCGGTGCTACTTTTCCGAAACCATTGGTGGACAACGATTTCCGGAGCAGTTCGGCCTTGGCTGCGACATCGGCGCTCCAGGTCAGGCCGATCGTGTCCACCCGGTGACCGCTGGCCGAGGCGATCGCCCGTGCGCCCCGCACCGCGGCCTCGTGTATGGAGATGTCGCCGTCCGTGGCGTTGGCGACCACGGAGAAGTGGTCGTGGTCCAACGTCTTCGGGCCACCGTCGCCGTTCTCGACCAGGACCCACGCGATACCTGTCGACGTCATCGACAGCCCGAGCACCGTCTTCAACGCTGCCTCCCTCTCCCCGCCTGGATCGGCGAAGCGAGCATAATTTGCTTCCCGGCTTCCGGCATCTCGAAGAGGACGCGCCGACCAGGCGACTCACAGTCGAGCTCCGTTTGCCGCCGCGCGCTCCGTGAACGGGGTGTCACGCCCGGACGCCTCGGCGCGACATAGGTGTATGAGTGCATTCGCCAGGTTCGCGGTGCTTCTGGCCGCGACAACCATGCTGTCCGCGCCGACCGTCATCCCCAGCGCCGGGGCGGCGCCATGCCCGGACGTCGAAGTCGTCTTCGCCCGTGGAACCACCGAACCCCCAGGAGTGGGCGGTATCGGACAGGCCTTCGTCGACTCGGTCCGCTCCCGCCTCGGCGACCGATCCGTCGGCGTGTACGCCGTCAACTACCCCGCCAGCCGCGACTTTGCGGTGAGCACCCGCGCGGGCGCCGAGGACACCCGCGCCCACGTGCAGGCGGTGGCCGCCGGCTGCCCCGCCACGCAGATGGTGCTCGGGGGCTACTCCCAGGGTGCGGCGGTGATGGACGTCGCCACCGCCGCGATGCCGCCGACGGTCGCTCCGCACGTCGCCGCGGTCGCGCTGTTCGGCGGTCCGCGCAGCAGCTTTGCCGATCGGCTGTCGCCCGGACCGCTGCCATCGATGGGTCCTGACTACGCGGGCAAGACCATCGACCTGTGCGTGCCCAACGATCCGATCTGCTTCGAGGGTGGACGCGACATGGGTGCCCACGGCGCGTATGTTCAGGCGGGATTGGTTAACCAGGCTGCGGAGT
This sequence comes from Mycobacterium sp. E136, assembly GCF_001666865.1. Taxonomy (NCBI): domain Bacteria; kingdom Bacillati; phylum Actinomycetota; class Actinomycetes; order Mycobacteriales; family Mycobacteriaceae; genus Mycobacterium; species Mycobacterium sp. E136. Next base: position 18,127 of record NZ_LZJE01000398.1, on the reverse strand, counting down.
TCGCTGCGGGCCGGATCTGACTACCGGTCGGGGCGCCGCATCTGGTAGTAACTAAGGCGGTCCTAACACCGTAGGGAGGAGCTCCGCCGAGGTGAATTCCTGGTGAGCGCTTCCACCGCGCATTCAACCGATCAGGCCGCGCCACCCGCGCGGTCTCCGCTCGCCAAGTGGATCCGGCGGCTGTCCGTTCCCATCGTCATCGCCTGGATCGCGCTCATCGCGCTGCTGAATGTGACGGTGCCGCAGCTCGAGGTCGTCGGCCAGATGCGGTCGGTGTCGATGAGCCCGAAGGACGCTCCGTCGGTGATCGCGATGCAGCGCGTCGGCACGGTGTTCGAGGAGTTCAAGTCCGACAGCTCGGCGATGATCGTCCTCGAGGGCGAGCAACCACTCGGCGACGATGCGCGCCAGTATTACGGCGAACTCATCGACAGGCTCAGAGCCGACCGCAGCCACGTCGAGCACATCCAGGACTTCTGGGGCGACCCGCTGACGGAGGCCGCGGCCGTGAGCGCCGACGGCAAGGCCGTCTACGTCCAGGTGTATCTGGCCGGCAACATGGGCGAGGCGCTGTCGAACGAGTCCGCCGAGGCGGTCAAGAAGATCGTCGAGGATCTGCCTCCTCCGCCGGGGGTGAAGGTTTATGTGACCGGCGGATCGGCCATGTACGCCGATCAGCAGATCGCCAGCGACCGGAGCATCCGGATCATCGAATTCGCCACGTTCGCCGTCATCATCACGATGTTGTTGCTGGTCTACCGGTCGGTGGTGACCATGCTCATCCAGCTGGTGATGGTCTTCATGGCGTTGTCGGCCACGCGCGGAGTGGTCGCGTTCCTGGGCTATCACGAGCTGATCGGCCTCTCGACGTTCGCGACGAACCTCCTTGTCACGCTCGCGATCGCCGCGTCCACCGACTACGCGATCTTTCTCATCGGGCGGTACCAGGAGGCGCGCACACTGGGCGAGGACCGGGAGTCGGCCTTCTACACCATGTTCCGCGGCACCGCGCATGTGGTGTTGGGGTCGGGGATGACGATCGCCGGCGCCACCTTCTGCCTGACGTTCACCCGGCTGCCGTACTTCCAGTCACTGGGCATCCCGTTGGCGGTCGGGATGACCACGGCGGTGTTGGTCGCGCTGACCCTCGGCCCGGCGGTCATCACCATCGGAAGCCGGTTCGGGTTGTTGGAACCCAAGCGCGCCATGCGCATTCGTGGTTGGCGCAAGATCGGCGCCGTCATCGTCCGCTGGCCGGGGCCGGTGCTGATCGCGACCGTCGCGTTGTCGCTGGTCGGGTTGTTGACCCTGCCCGGCTATCAGCCGAACTACAACGACCGCCTGTACCTGCCCGCCGACCTTCCGGCGAACCAGGGCTTCGCCGCGGCGGAACGGCACTTCTCCCCCGCCACCATGAACCCCGAGTTGCTGCTCATCGAAAGCGATCAGGATCTGCGCAACTCGGCGGACTTCCTGGTGATCGACAAGATCGCGAAGGCGGTCTTCCGGGTGCCGGGCATCTCGCGGGTGCAGACCATCACCCGCCCAAACGGCAAGCCGATCGAGTTCAGCACGATTCCCGCGCAGATGAGCCTCGGCGGAGTGAACCAGGATCTGAACCGCAAGTACATGCAGGACCGCATGGCCGACATGCTGGTTCAGGCCGACGAGATGCAGAAAACCATCGACACCATGACCCGCATGATGGCGTTGATGGGCGAGATGAACGCCACCACGCACAGCATGGTCGAGAAGACCAAGACCATGGCCGTCGACACCGCCGAACTACGGGATCACATCGCCGATCTCGACGACTTCCTACGTCCCTTGCGGAACTACTTCTATTGGGAACCGCACTGTTTCAACATTCCGGTCTGCTGGTCGCTGCGGTCGATCTTCGACGTCATCGACGGCACCAACAAGCTGACCGACAAGGTTCAGGACCTGGTCCCGGACCTGGAGCGGCTCGACGCACTGATGCCACAACTCTTGGCGCTGATGCCCGAGCAGATCGAGTCGATGCGCACCATGCGCACCATGATGCTGACCATGCACGCCTCCCAGGGAGGACTGCAGGATCAGCAGGCCGCCATGAGCGAGAACCAGTCGGCGATGGGCGACGCCTTCAACGACTCGTGGAACGACGACACGTTCTACCTGCCGCCGGAGATCTTCGACAACGAGGAATTCAAGCGCGGTATGGAGAATTTCATCTCGCCCAACGGCCACGCCGTGCGGATGATCGTCCAGCACGAGGGTGACCCGCTTAACGCCGACGGCATCAAACGCATCGACGCGATCAAAAAGGCTGCCAAGGAAGCCATCAAGGGCACCCCGTTGGAGGGGTCGACGATCTACGTCGGCGGAACGGCCGCGGCGTTCAAGGACATGCAGGACGGCAACAACTACGACCTGATGATCGCCGGCATCCTCGCCCTGGCACTGATCTTCACGATCATGCTCATCATCACCCGCAGCGTCATCGCCGCAGCCGTCATCGTGGGCACCGTCGTGCTGTCCCTGGGCGCGTCCTTCGGTCTGTCGATTCTGGTGTGGCAGCACATTCTCGGCATCGAGCTGCAGTTCATGGTTATGGCCATGGCGGTGATCATCCTGTTGGCCGTGGGCGCCGACTACAACCTGCTACTGGTCGCCCGGTTGAAGGAAGAACTGCCGGCCGGCATCAACACCGGGATCATCCGGGCGATGGGCGGCAGCGGATCCGTGGTGACGTCGGCGGGTCTGGTGTTCGCGTTCACGATGATCTCGATGGTGGTCAGCGAACTGACCGTGGTGGCACAGATGGGCACGACGATCGGTATGGGCCTGCTGTTCGACACCTTGGTGATCCGCGCGTTCATGACGCCGTCGATCGCCGCCCTGCTCGGCCGCTGGTTCTGGTGGCCCCAGATGGTCCGAACCAGGCCTAAGCCCGTGCCATGGCCCGCGCCGAAGCAGCCGACGCCGTAAAGCACCCCAGCATCGTCCAACCCATCGCCCCGGTCAGCCCGTTCTTGGCCAGCAGCACCAAGGCGACACCGGCCAGCACGATCAGCACACCTGCGGCGAGCGACCGCCCGCCGGTGGCCTCGACGGGTACGTCCCACCACGCAAGGCGGCGATGCTCGAGCGGTGACAGCAATTTGAACAAGGCGAACATGACCATGGCGAACACCGCCGCCCGCAGCGCCAGCAGCGCCCAGAAGTGCTGTGCGTCAACGTCATACGCGTCGAGACCCACCGCGTGCAACGAGAACGCTGCGATGGCGATCGCCACGATGTGCCACAGGTACAGCGTCATCGCTCCCCCGTTGCCGACCGCGACCACGTACCAGACCCGCGGTCGCTGAGCCCACCGCTGGATCGCCCCGGCGCACGCGACGAACGCCGCCGACATCCACGTGCAGTGCAGCGCGAGCAGCAGCGTGGGAGGCGAGACGTTCGACAGGTGCTCGGTACCGGTGACGACCAACGAAAGCTCGTACGGCCCGACCACCGCCGCCACGATCTGTGCGGCGAGCGCCGCCGCGGCCGTCACGAGCGCCGCGCGACGGCTGATCAACCGTCGCGCATAGCCCACACCGAACACCACCGGGATCAGCCAGACGACGACGAAGTTCGCGACGCCGGCCATCGGGGTGCCCGCGGAGATCCGGATGGCATCGACCGCTGCCGACGCGGCCAGCAGCCCGACCACCATGACGGCGACGCCGCGGCCCGTCGACAGGCGGGTCAGGGCGGGAACGAACGCGAGCACCACCAGGTAGACGCCGAGGAACCACAGCAGCGCGACGGATTCGCGGCCGAGATCCGCGGCAGAGTCGGCGCCGAGGGTCAGCCGCACCGCGAGCAGCCCGACCGTCCACGCCGCGAGATACCAGAACACCGGCCGGCACAGCCGCTGCGCGCGGGCGACCAGCCACGTCCCCCACGACTTGCCCGCATGCCAGCCGTACGCTCCGGCGGCCCCGCCGGCGAGGAAGAACAACGGCATGACCTGCACGACCCATGTCACCGGGGCTAGAGCGGGAATCTCGCCGAGGATGTTGCCGATCCGCACACCGCTGGCGTCGACGGTGGCCAGCAGCAGCGCGCAATGGCCGAACATGACCACGAGGAGCGCGCCGAGGCGGGCGACGTCGACGGCGCGGTCGCGCGTCGGCGGGGTGTCTGCGGCCAGTTCGTCGGCGCCGGCCAGGGGTTTGGTGAGCGACATGCGTTCAGGATGCCCTGACGGTGTCCCCACGGGCTTGAGTAGTACTACGCGATGCGGCCGGACTCGGTCCCCAACAGCGCGCGGTACGCATTCTCACGCTCGGTGAACTCAGGTGAGGTGATCGCGCCGAAGGCGGCGGCATCGCGGGCAAACCGCGCCGGTGCCGCGTCCAGTGCGTCGGGGCCTTCGAGGCGAAAGCAGCTCGGCGCGAGGGGCCCGAACAGCAGCGCGCGGACAAGCTTCGGCCAGTTGTCGATCCCCGGTTCGACGCCCGCGGCGCGAGCGAAGGTCAACGCCACCAGATTCATCCGGGTCTTCTGCGGCAGGCCCCGGCGCGAGCGGTACGCCGCGATCGCACGGCGTTGGTCGTCATCGCTCGGAGCGCGGATCGTGCCGCCCCACGTGTAGGCGATCCAGCGCGCCTGCAACTCGAGCGGCACGAAGTAGCCACCGGACTGGTCCCACATTCCCATGAACGCCAAGCCGGGGAGGTCGGGATGGAAGGTGTGGCGGTCGGTGTTGAAGTGCACAGCGTCCATGTCGAGTGTTGCCCGAATTTCGTTGTTCAGGAACGGCATCGACAACTCGAATCCGGTGCCGAAGACAATGCCGTCGAACTGCTCGGCGTGGCCGTCGGCGAACGCCACGTTCGTACCGTCGACCGACGTCATCCACGGGCGCACCCGGATGCGGCCCTCGGCAACCAGGGGCAGGTAGTGCTGGCTCAACGTGATACCGGCGGTGAACAGTGACGGATCGGGCGCGGGGGCGCCGTACTGCTGCGGGGTTCCGCCGGCGTCGATGACGATTTCCTTGAGCTGGCGGTCGATCTCGGCGACCGGCAGCGCTTCGTCGGCCAATGCCCCGTACCGGGTGAAGATGCGGTGGTCGGACGGGACACCCGCGGCGAACTTCGGTAGGACGTAACGCTGGCGGCGCTGAGTGACCACGACTTCGACGCCGTGCTGGGCCAATTCGGAGGCGATCTCCAAAGCGCTGACGGCGCAGCCTGCGACAAGCACACGCTTACCGCAGTAGTCGGTGGGACCGCGGTAGTGGAAGGTCGGTCGTGCGCCAGCGGGGCCGGTGAAGGTGGACAGGCCGTCGACAGCCGGGATTGCGGGCGACTGAAAGCGTCCGGTGGCGACGACCACCCGCTCGTATCGCTGCTCGGCGCCGGCGGCGCTCACGAGCCAGCCGCCGTCGCCGCGGCGAACGCTCGTCACCGGGGTGAGGAACCGGATTCGCCGGGTGAGGTCGAACATCTCGGCGTAGCACTGCAGGTAGTGAAGAATCTCGCGGCCGGGAGGAAAGACGGCACCGTCGTCGGGCTCGAGGTCGCTGAACGCGGTCAGGATGCGGCTGGTGTTGGTGTGCATGGCGGGCCAGACGCCGCTGCAGCCCGGTTCGCCGGTCCACTGCCCGCCCAGTTGGGCGGTTCGCTCGTAGATTGTGGGCTCGAATCCCTGGGCGGTCAGCCAGCGCGCCGCGACGAGCCCCCCGGGGCCCGCGCCGATGACCGCGACGTCACCGGGCATTGCGCGACGCCCCCGCCGGCGCCGAAGTCGGCATGCGGGGAATGTACTGCGGATGGGGGCCTCGACCGCATTGAATCGGCCCGCCACCGTTGGATGGCGGGCCGATCGTTGGGAGGGGTTCAGGGCAGCCGGGCGAGCACGGGCAGTTTGTTTACAGGCAATGTCGGGCGGATGCCGGCTTGATTGCGCTGCGGTGCGGTAGTGACGACGATCTTGCCGCCGCGGCAAGAGACGAGCTTGCCGTCGACGAAGACGTCCTGGCCGTCGTCGATCGGAATGGGATAGCCGTCGGAGTCGGTGTAGGTGCAGCCACCGCCACCCGGGGTGGGCTCGTTGTCGACGGCGTAGGCCGTCGCTGGTGCGAAGACGAAGACGGCGAGGGCGCCGATGAGGGTGGCGGCGTACTGGATGCGGGTCGTGCGGCGGGTGGTGGTGGTCATGTCGGGTGTTCCTCTCAGGGGCGATGCGGGGGTGGTGAGAGAAATGATTGCGAGTCGACCAGGGGCTGCGTAATCGCCGCGGGGTCAGAATCCGCACGTGTGTGAGGAGGTTTTCCTGTCTCCGCGGCAAGGGTCCAGCCCGGTGATCCGAGATCTGCAAGCTTGACAGTCGGCGGGCGTGGGTATTACCGCCAAAAGGCTCATAGGGGAGGCGACAACGATGTCCGAGCAGCAGGAGCACGAATCCGGCCAGTGGAACGTCGCGGCGAAGGACAACCTGGTCTACGTCGAGCGAGCGAACGACAGCGGGGAGTTGCTGTTCGGGGACTCGCTCGAACCTCACGAAGCGCGTCAACTCGCACGCGCGTTGACCAAGTTCGCAGACAAGCTCGACGAAAGCGCGCAGGCCAAAGATGGGAAGGAGTCGTCCGGCTCCGACTCCGATTCAGAAGATAAGGATGAAGATGAAGCGAAGGATTCCGACTCTTCTGGCGAGGACAGCAGCGATGGCGGTGAGTCGGACGAGTCCGACGACTCCTCGTCATAAGCTGTGAGTAACGCGTTCAATCTTGTTGCCGGACAGAGGTTTCTGGACGTATTCGAAACCTGTGGGGTCGGCGAGCGTTGTTGTCACTAAGCAGCGCACCGCCGAGCGTCGCCACGAATCGTTATCAGATGCAGCGTCCATCGTTATCAGAAACACCGATAGGCATCTTCCAGTCGGTGGCCGCCCTGTAGCACGATTAGTCCACGCGTCGCGATGTTGGGGACATCGCCCGCGAGTGATTGGTTGGACACGGCTGCCATGGGGAGGTTTACATGCGCCAACCAGCGACGGCATTCGGCGCCGCGATGGTTTGTCTTCTGGTCGCGGGGTGTGCCAGTTCGGTCGGCAATGCAGTGACGCCCACACCGACACCCACCTTGATACCGCGCCCGCTGGTGGAACGGGAACTGGACGAGTTGCTCCTGAACCCCGGAGAGCTGAACGCCGCGATGGGGTCACAGACCCTTGAAGTCACGAGCGCGCAGAGCGCGATGTCGGACAACAGCGCCACGATGGAGCCGCGCGAGTGCCTCGGCATCGACGGGGCGGCGGAGGCGCCGGTGTACGCGGAGAGCGGATTCCAGGCGGAGCGCGATCAGAGCCTCAACGACGGCGACAAGTTCGCCCACTACGTCAAGCAGGCCGTTGTGCTGTACCCGCTCGTGAAAAAGGCTCACGCGTTTTTCGATGCCTCCGCGGAGCAGTGGCCCGCCTGCCACGAGTACACCCATCTTCAGAGCGGGACGAAGTGGAGCGTCGGGCCGATCAGTAATGCCGACGATGTGCTGAGCACTGTCGCGACGCTTCAGGAAGCCGCCGCACCGGGATGGGCGTGCGGGCACGCTGTCGCGCTGGAGAACAACGTGATCATCGACGTCAACACCTGCAGCCCCAACCCGGGTGACTCGGCCGTGCGGATCGCCAAACAGATCGCGGAGAAGGTGACCGCTCGCTGGTGACGAGCGGCCGGTGACATCCTGCGGCAAAGATGTCAAGCGGTCGAAGATTGCTATGTGACTCGGCGGCGTCGCCTCGTGGGCGGGTCAATTCTCATTGTTGGTATGCCACGGTTCAACTCAGAATCATCGCGTTTATTGCTCAAAGCAAATTGTTTTGTTGATTACGGAAGAGATTGGTCTGGATCAGGTGCTCGAGACTGTCGTGTTTTAGCCTCGGCGGGATAAGTTGCGCGCCGGCAGTCGCTTAGCGACCGAAGGGCAGTCACGATCAGGCTGTATACAGTCTACGGGGCTACCTTGACGCCAGACCCACTTGGTATGCGGGCAGCTGGCCCATGAACACGCGCCTCACAAGTACTCTTTATTCCCACCATTCACGTTGCATTAGCGATTCCCGGGCAAATCTTTTACAAGAGCGACAGATTGGTTCATCTCTCGGTTACATTGAGCAAACCCGTTGGAAGGCATTGTCAACGATCGTCAACGGGCCTTCGTCGGGGTTGGGGGTCTGCATGTATTGCAAACGTCCGTCGCTCGAGTTAAAGCCGAGAGGCCAGCTTTCCACTCACCACACCACATCGCATCTCTGGGAGATCCATCATGGGTAATGCAACATACATCGGTCGCGTTGGGGCGTTAGCTGTCGCGCTGGGCATCGGGGTCGGGTTGTTCGCGACGCCGGTCGAGGCGTTCGCCAAACCAGACAAAGATTCGAGCGCGTCAAGCGATTCGTCGTCGGCGAAGACGAACAAGGCGGACAAAGCGGATAAAAGCGACAAAGTCGCGAGCGATGCGTCGGCGGCCAAGGCGCCCAAGCCGGTGAAGAATGTGGCCGTCTCGAAAAACGGTGTGGTGGTGCGACAAAGCGGCACCGCCCAAGCCGAGACCCCGATGGGTAGCACCGGCACCAAGGCCAGGGCCAAAGGCGACGGGGCTACCGCGACAGTGACCAGCGGCAGCAAGAGCAGGGCCACCGCTACCGGCGACGGTGCGACGGCGACCGCGGGCGGTGGGGTCAAGAACAGCGCCAAGGCCAACGGTGATGGCAGTACCGCCGCCGCCGGCGATGACGGTAGCGGTATCGGTGGCAGCAATAACAACAACAACACCGCCCGGGCCACCGGGGATAACAGCCAGGCTTACGCGGGCAGCGGCGGCGACGACAATAACAAGAACAAGGCCACCGTCGACGGCGACAACAGCACCGCCTACGCGGGCGCCAACGGCAGCGGCAACAACAACAACACGGCCACCGTCACGGCCGACTCCACCACCGGAGTTCCTGGTGACAACAGCGTGGCCCTCGCAGGCTCCTTCGGTGATAACAACACCGACAACCGCGCCAGCGCTGTCGGCACGAATGCCGGAGCCCTGGCCGGCGGCGGCGCAGAGTTCCTAGGAACGGGCGACAACAATGACGGAAACGTCGCTACCGCGACCAGCACCGGCGACGGCTCTGCTCTCGCCATTGCCGGCGCTTTCGGCGACAACAACGACAACAACACCGCCACCGCCACAACCAGCGGCGGCGACACCCAGGCGGGCGCTGGCATGTATGGCGACAACAACAGCGGCAACACCGCAACCGCCACCACCACTGGCGAGGGGGGGTTGACGGTGGCAAAGTCCGGATGGATGGGTGACAACAACACCGACAACACTGCCACTGTCACAAACACCGGCGACGGCAACCAATCGGGGGCTTCCGCCGGAATCGAGGGCAATGCCAACACCGGCAACACCGCCACCGCTACCAATAGCGGCCTCGACAGCTTCCTCCTTGCGCTCGCAGGTGGAGGCAGCAACGGCCTCACCAACAACAATGCCACCGCCACTAATAGCCTCGAAGCAACCACCACGCAGGCCTCGGCACAGGCTCCAACCGGGTGCACGGCCACGGCGGCCAACGGCACGCCGGGCAGCTGCCCGTAGCCGAGGAACGAACCCTGCGGGGCGGCGGGTGTCCTCTTAAACGGCGATGCCCGCCGCCTTGACAGTCCACCAGCGTCGGCTGGATCGCCAGTCCACCGGCGTCGGGTGGATCGCCTGACTGCCTGGCGCTGAAACTGCTTGGCCGCCCGGAATCGGTGCGCGACGGTGCGGATTTAGGACCTAGATCTGCTGTCGCACAGTCAATCTGAGGTTTCATGTCGACCTCTCAGCGGTGCACGCTGGCGGATCCCTTGTTCCGGAGGCAGTTTCCGCAGTTTGGTAGGCAGCGGCCTTCGTGACAAAATTGACGAATACGGTCATCCTGCGCTATCTGACGGGTTACGTTCTCGATGTCGGCTGAACATACTCACTCACCACACACGGCATCGAAATTTCGGGGGTTCTTGTCATGGGTAATGCAACTTATATCGGGCGTGTCGGGGCGTTAGCTGTCGCGCTGGGTATCGGGGTCGGTCTGATGGCGACGCCGGTCGAGGCTTTCGCGGGACCAAACAAAGACTCGAGCGATTCGTCGACGTCGAAGGCAAACAAGACCGAGAAGGCGCCTAAGGCGGAGAAGGCATCCAAGGCTGCGAGTGATGCGTCAGCGGCGAAGGCGCCCAAGCCGGAAAAGAACATTTCGATCTCGAAAAACGGTGTGGTGGTACGACAAAGTGGCACCGCCCAAGCGGAAACCCCGATGGGTAGCACCGGCACCAAGGCCAAGGCCAAAGGCGACGGCGCCACAGCGACAGTGACCAGTGGTAGCAAGAGCAGGGCCACCGCGGTGGGCGATGATGCGTCGGCGACTGCGGGCGGTGGGGTCAAGAACAGCGCCAAGGCCAACGGTGATGGCAGTACCGCCGCCGCCGGCGATGACGGTAGCGGTATCGGTGGCAGCAATAACAACAACAACACCGCCCGGGCCACCGGGGATAACAGCCAGGCTTACGCGGGCAGCGGCGGCGACGACAACAACAAGAACAAGGCCACCGTCGACGGCGATAACAGCACCGCCTACGCGGGCGCCAACGGCAACGGCAACAGCAACAACACCGCCACCGTCACCGGCGACACCACCACCGGAGTCCCTGGCGACAACAGTGTGGCCGGGGCAGGTTCCTTCGGTAACAACAACACCAACAACCGCGCCACCGTCATCGGCCACGATGCGCAAGCGTGGGCCGGCGGCGGAACCGGACCAGAGGTGCCCGAGGGCAGCGGCCCTGGCAACGACAGCTCCGGCAATGTGGCCACCGCCACCAACACCGGTAGCGATAGCTCGATCGTTGTCGGTGCCGGCGTCATCGGCGACAACAACGATAACAACACCGCCACCGGAACAAACACCGGAAGCGGGGCCCTCATGCAGGTCATCGCCGGCTCAGTTGGTAGCGACAATTCCGGCAACACCGCCACAGGAACGAACAGCGGAAGCAATACCGTCCTGCAGGCTTTCGCTGGGTCTCTCGGCAGCGACAACACCGACAACACCGCCACCGCCACGAATAACGTCGATGGCGGCACAACCGCGGCTGGGGCCGGCATTTTCAGCGATGGCAATGACGGTTATGACGTCACGGCGACCGACGGTGACACGGTCGTCGAGCCGCCCGAGGAGTAGGTGACTATCCGCCGCCCAGCCTGCAAAGAACTGTCGGCAATTTCGCTACGCCATTGCTACCACCCGGAGAATGCGGGTCAAGCAGTCCTCATAGAACCGACGCACGCCGCGAAGGTGGTGCACAAGGGCGATCCGCACTCAGAATCCCGACGCCGGGCAGCGGCACCGCGATCGGACCTCCTAACGATCGTTGAGCGATAGGAATGTCGCTCAACCCGCGGTCGGGTCCCAGTAGGTGCGATGAGTCTCAATTGTGGATTTAAGGTCTGTTGACCATTTGGCGTAGGGATATGTCGTCGCACCGAAAGGATCAACCGTCGTCGCCAGTAGCTGTGGCGCCAGCGCTGCCGACTCCGTCACGTTGATTACAAGAAATCGCCAAGAAGTTGGTCCATCGCTCGTGAGAGCGACGGGCCTGCGGACGACCGTAAAGAAAGTTCAGAAGTCAACAAAAATAGCATCATCGTCCTGTTCACTTCTCATATGTATGCCTCATTCGCGACGTCTTCGGGCGACGGCCTAGTTGACGAAGCAAAATATTTGTCGATACCGCGGGAAGTAAGCAGCCTCTCCGATCGGCATAATCAGGAATTGAAGACTTGACGAGCGCGTTGGTGCATGCTCGTTGCTAGACTTGTCGAGAACAACTTTGAACTGTGCTCATCCGTGGGAGAGTTGCTTATTCAGCTTCGCTGGCGGTAGCGCTACATGGCAGCTGCATGCGGCACGTGTTATAGATAGTCGTTGATTTCATGATCATCCTGCTTATCAGACTCGCGTAGGCAAATTGTCACAAATGTGACTGTTTTTTCGGTCGCTGGGTTACCGTGGGCATGTCCGTTGGTGAATATGTAGGTCGATCGTCGACGGCAACTATCGGGGGCAATGGGGGGGTTGTGTGCACTGCGATAAGCCCACTGCGCGGTTTTCAAGGCCGTGCCCCCTTTCCACATCACCACACATCACATCTCATTTCTGACAGGGCAGGGGAAACTCAACATGGGTAATGCAAGTTACATCGGGCGCGTCGGGGCGTTAGCTGTCGCGCTCGGGATCGGGGTCGGACTCTTCGCGACGCCGGTGGAGGCGTTCGCGAAACCGGATAAAGACTCGACCGCTTCAAGCGACTCGTCTACGGCGAAGTCGAACAAGACCGATAAAGACACCAAAGTCGCAAGCGATGCGTCAACGGCGAAGGCGCCCAGCGCGCAAAAGGCACCGAAGCCGGAGAAGAACATCGCCGTCTCGAAAAACGGTGTGATCGTACGTCAAAGCGGTACTGCGACCGCCACCACGCCGGAGGGCAGCACGAAGACCAAGGCCAGAGCCAAAGGTGATGGTGCCACCGCGACAGTGACGAGCGGCAACAGCAGCAGCGCCACGGCCAACGGCACCAATGCCCAGGCGACGACAGCTGGCGGCGACAAGAACACCGCGAAAGCCAACGGAGAGAACAGCATCGCGCGCGCCGGGGCCGCCGACACCAGTAACAGCAACAACAAGGCCACGGTGAGCGGCGACAATAGCACCGCCGAAGCGGGTTACGACGGCAACAACAACAACAACAACAAAGCCACCGTCACCGGTAACAACAGCGGCGCCATCGCGGGCTCCCATGGGAATGACAACAACAACAACCGCGCTACGGTTGGCGCCAATACAACCACCGGGGCTCCAGGCGACAACAGCGTCGCCGTAGCAGGCTCCTACGGCAACGGCAACAACGACAACGCCGCCACCGCGAACGGCGGAAATGCGGCAGCGTTCGCCGGTAGCGGCGTTCCCGAGATTTCGGCCGCGACCAACAGCAGCGGCAACACAGCCACCGCAACCAACTCCGGTGGTGGCGATAATCCAACCTCCGCCCTTGCAGGCGTGGGTGGCGCCAACAACACCAACAACCGCGCGAGTGCTTCCGGAACAAACAGCGGCGCCGTTGCAGGATCCTTCGGCGACGACAACAGCGGGAACACGGCCGGCGCTACCGGCACCAGCACCGCTGCAGACGCGGGCATGGGCGGAAATGACAATGACAACAATACCGCCACCGCCACCAACACGGGCAGCGGCAGCATCAGCGGCAGTCAGGCACGAGCTGGAAGCGACGGAAACAATAACGACGGCAATACCGCGACGGCGAACAACGGTGGTGCGGACGGTGCCACTGCCGCCGCAGCCGGAATGAGCGGCAACGACAACACTGGAAATAAGGCATCCGCAAGCAATACCGCAAACAACGCCGCAGTGGGCGCCCTCGCTGGGACCAATGGCTCCGGCAACGACGCAAATACCGCCACCGCAACAAACAGCGGCGCCGATGCCTACGTCCAAGCCTATGCGGGGCTCGTGGGCAACAACAACAGCGGCAACAGTGCGTCGGCCACCAACAGCGGAACTGGTAGCTCCATTGGCGCCGCAGCCGGCGGTGGAGGCAACGACAACACTGGGAATAACGCCTCCGCTAGTAACTCCGCTAACAACGCTGTGACGGTTGCCGAGGCAGCAACGGGTGGCTCCGATAACGAAAGCAACAGTGCTACCGCGACAAATAATGTCGAAGGCGCCCTTACCGGAGCCTCGGCCGCCGTAAATAGCGACGGCAACTCCAACCTCCGGGTCGAAGCGAGGAACGGCCAGGAAGTCCACGAGCCGTAACCGCTGACAACCGCCCAGGCCCCGGCGGAGCGTGTCCAGACGACACACCCGCCGGGGCGCGGGGCTCGCACTGTGCGCCAAGGAAACTTTTGATGACGAATCCGACGAGCGCGAAGATTCGAGAACGAGTGTGGAGCATCAGACAAAGACTCTGATCACTCAGAAAAACCCAAGGATTCCGGCGACTCCGGGACTTGAAGAATTCTGAGAAGTCCGGGAATTTCTAGGAATGAGTTCACCGTCCCAGGCAACCAGACGAAGAAAAGAGGCGCCTTGCCGCAACCTGGGAAAGCACCTTTGACATGCGTCGGGCTGACAGGATTTGAACCTGCGACCACTTGACCCCCAGACTCAATATTGGTGTTCGCGCATGTTCGCGAATAACCGCTTACCGCAGCTAGATTGGCGTTTCCGTACATCCGCGAACAGCAGCGAATACCCGCGAATTTGACCGGGTTGCTGTACCGGTTGCTGTACGCACCTCCCCCAAAACGACACCAGGCAAACCGAAGGAAACGACCATGAGCGAAGACATGTTGGACGACGCCAGAGCGCGGGTGCAGCGCGCGACCAGCGCGACCGAGAAGGCCGCGGCGTTGTGCGGGTACGTGTGCATGCACGTACGGCTCAGGCACATCGACGACGCCGAGGCCGAGGCGATAGGGCTGCGCGATCTCACGGCAGCCGAACTCGCCGACATTGGCGGCGCGCTGCTCCGCATGTGGGCCGTCCAGACGGACGGCGCGGCCGCACCTGACGGCAATGTGTGGGCCCTGGCGTGCCAGGTGGCCGCCAACTCGGACTGGGACGAGGCCATGTGGCACCGCACCGCCGACGCAGCGGCGACCCGACAGCGGGCGTCGCAGGCCGAGCGCCCCGAAGACGACCCCGGCTGGCTCTGACCGGGGTCAGGAGCCGACGCCAGGCCCCGGCGACGTCGAGCCGGGGTTAGCTGACCCCGACCGTCGCGGCCGCGCCAACGATCTGGTTGGCGACGCCGGTCGAGTGCAGCCACTGCCCGAACTTGTTCGATCCGTCGGCCGGGTCGATCAGCGTCGCGCTTTGCAGCGGTGCCTGGAAGCAGGCGAATCCAGCGGGCGCGAACACCGTCAGCGTGCCCGCGGTTGCCGCGGTGGTCGGGTAGGTCCTCGCACCGGCGAAGCGCACCGCGTAGCTGCCCAGATCGTCGGCGTTGGTCGGAGTGGTGCCGGTCAACTCGGCCAGGTCGACGGGCTGACCGAACACCACCAGGTCGGTTTCCGCCGAGTAGGTTTCGGCCGCGACGCTCAGGATGGCCTCACGCACGCGCTGCTCAAGGTCGGCCGACACGCCCGCCGAGGCGGCGGCATCCTCGACGGCGGCGACCGCCATCAGGTCCAGATCGCGGGCGATCGCCCAGGCGTGCATGCGGTTGAGCCCGATCAGGTCGTCGACGACATTGGCCAGCGCCGAGACATCGGACCAGCGGCCGTAGCGCAGCGCGGTCAGGTTGACCGGCTCGACGGTGTCGTACTCGCCGTGGTCGGTGGTCTCGTCCACGCCCGCCGCCGCGGTCGGCCCGGTGTATTTCGGGACCTGCGCGGTGCGCCCGGTCAGCTGGCTCACCGGGATACCGGCGAACGCGATCAGGTGTCGGGGGTCGTTGGGGGCACCGGGAGCCCACGCCCCGGCCGACCCCAGATCGCCCGCGGTCGTCATCCGCGCACGGGTCTCGACGAGTTCGGTGGCCCCGTAGCTGTGGCCCGCGTGCAGCGCTTCGGCGGCCGCGTGGAGGTTGGCCTCGCTCACCAGCAGGGTCGGCTGCCACGGCGCGGAGCGGGTCTCGACGGCCTCGGCAACCGCTCGGTTGACCTTCTCAGACTGCTCGGCATTGCGGCGGCGCAATTGCAGCGCATCCCGCAGCGCGCCCAACTCCGTGCGGTCGTCGGCGGTCAGGTCGGCCTCGCGCGAGGTGAAGTCGCGGTTCTCACCCTGGGCGCGCTGCACTCGGGTCTCGACGCGCTCACTCGCGTTGGCGATCCGTTCCTCGATCTCGGCGAGCGGAAGCTCGGCCAGTGCATCTATATCGGTCTTCTTCATTGCTCTGTCCCTTCCAGTTTCGGCACGATCGCCAGGGGCGCGCTCGCAGGCGCGCAAGATCCTTCAGGAGCATTTCGGCCCTCACGGCCAGCGGACGCCACAGCTGGCAATCGGCCACCGGGCCACCCCGGGACAGTGATCGCAACGGCGGTCACCGGATACCCGACAACGGCCGGGCGATTGAATTGTCGCACGGATTTGGAATATCAACGGCAACAATGGCTTAGCCGTAACGCGCTTAGCCGTAACGCATTTCGACGCCGACCATTGGCTAGCCGTAACGTAGAATGGATTCTATGGCCGAGGTGTGGTGGACGCAGTGCCGCGGCTGTCGCCGCGCGTTCCCCATGGCGCGCAGCGATGCGAGGTACTGCTCAGGCCCTTGCCGTCAGCGGGCGTATCGGCGACGCAAGCGTGCGACACTGATGGCGACCCCGCCGGGGCGGGGGAATACGCGCCGCCCGCTGTCGGTGAACGCACGGGCGAGCGGGAGGCCTGCCCCGGCGGGTCTTACTTGATAGCCGAATCTTGTTGGCGCACAACACATCTCATAGTTTGCTGTAGCGAGTAAACGGCCAGTTCAGCGCCTATGCGGCGGTTCGCTCGGCGGCATGTCAAAACGGCGGTAGATAGATCGCTCGGCGACAGGTGTTATGTGGAAGCCAGCTAAAAAAAACAGCACCAAACCGCAGGTCAGAGCGATCCCAGCAAACATCGATGTGTGCAATGGCAACAACCACCGAAACACACTGGCGCGCAGTCGAATTCAGACGCCCAAACACGTTGGGACGCAGTCGGATTCATCAGTCGAAGAACTCCAGCGCCTTTGGCCGTGGTCGGCGCACCGGTGGCTTGAGCGCGGCGGTGCGGCCTTGCCGTTTGTGCCCGCCAGCGGTCCAGCTGCACCGAGCATGCTCCGGCCCAGCGTAGACGCCGAAGCGTTTGGCGTGCATCGTGTCTGCGTGTCCGAGGTGCCACGGTTCGGCCGGATCGATGTAGCGCCCGCATCGCCAGCAGCGGACACCGCCGCGGTTGACGACCTCCGCGACACGGCGACGTTCACGCTGATGTGCGCTGCCGTATCCGAGCCTTGTGGTGCGCCCCTGGCGTCTCGTCATTGGTAGGCCGTCGCCCATGCGGCGAACACGTCTGCGATGTCGTCGCCCGCTTGGTCGGCCTCGGCCACCGCGCACCCCAGTTCGGCCAGTGAACGCGCGGTGAGTCCGCGCACGACGTGCGACTCATACGGCGGATCGCCTCGGGCGAACAGCACTTCGATGTAGGGCGGATGGCTCATGGGTTCACCTCTTGTCATCTTCTCACCGGGTCGACATACCTCCCGGCGACGACGCCGAGCGGGCGACGCGATCGGGGCAGGGACGCCACCCAACGACGGCACGCGCCGAGTGAGGGGCAGGCGTCGCGGCAGAGGCGCTCTGCGGCGATGCGGTCGGCGGTCGTCTCACCATCGAACAGGGCGTGACGACCACGGCACGCCGCGCCGGGCAGCTTGGGCACGCCCCCCAAGCAGCTGAACAAGTCGGTGATCCTGGCCGTACCGACGTACCGCCGCGTCGGGCTCACAGGGCCTCTTGTAGTACGCGCCAGGCCCCGCCCCGGGTGGCGAGACGCACCTCATGGTCGAACAGGTCATGCCAGCGCTGCGGACAGTCGGGGTGCATCTTGTCGTGTGCCGGGCGGCCCTCCAGGCAGGTAGCGCACAGCACGAAGCTTCGCCGCACGATGTAGTGGGTGCGGCGCGCTCCGATGTGATGGCCGCACAGATGGCAGTGCAGGGCGGGGTCTTGGTTGACGCTGGGTCGGCAGTGACGGCAGTCGGTCATCGCGTTTCCTTTCCAGGTTGCGCGCGGGGCGGCGGTTTGCTGGCAGCCGAGATGCGCGGGGCGTCGGCGCGCCAGGGGCGACCCCAGGGAGCGGGTGACGCCCGTATCGCGCACCCCGCTCCCTGGCGCTCCCTTGCAGGTCGGAGCGTCGAGGGGAACAATCGCCCGCGCTCCCTGGCCCAGGGTGCGCGGCGCGCAGTCCAGGGTGCGCACTCTGACCTGCAAGGGAGCGTTGAGAAAACTTCCTGACCAGCGAAGGGGGCGAGAGAGCGACCTACGGCGCGACCGCGCAC
>NZ_LZJE01000397.1:0-42988 GCF_001666865.1 Mycobacterium sp. E136 | reverse complement strand
TCGGCATGATGGCGTGCTTCGGCAGCGTCGCGCACGCGCCGCTGGCCGTGATGATCATGGTGGCGGAGATGACCGGCTCGTTCTCGGTGATCCCGTGCGCGATGGTCGCGGTCGGGATCGCCTACATGTTGGTGTCGCGCACCGACGTGTCGATCTACCAAGCGCAGCGGCTCGACAGGGACGCCGCCCGCGCCGAGCGCGACGCCACAGCGCGCCGGTCATCTCCGCCACCATGATCATCACGGCCAGCGGCGCGTGCGCGACGCTGCCGAAGCACGCCATCATGCCGACGACGACGAAGGTGGCGGGGCTGTCGGGGATTCCCGGCGCGCCGACGAGATCGCCGAGCCGCCACAGCGCGGCACCGAGGAACGCGCCGACCACCACGCCGGGCCCGAAGATGCCGCCGGACCCGCCGGTGCCGATGGACAGCGACGTCGCCACGATCTTGGCCAGCGGCAGGATCAGCACGATCCAGAGCGGTATCTCCATCAACGTCTCGGTCGCCGTGGCCTTCTGTGCCCAGCCGTAACCGCTGGCCAACACCTGCGGAATGAGCAATCCCAGCAACCCGACGGCCAAGCTGCCCAGTGCGGGCTTGAGCACCTTGTGGCCGGGCAGTCGCGCGGTCAGTGCGACGGTGCCGTAGAAGATGCGGGCGTAGAGGTATCCGATGCCGGCCGCGATGATGCCGAGCACGATGAACCAGCTCAGATCGAGCGGGCTGTGGAACCGGTAGTCGGCCGCGACGAATCCGAACAGCGGGTCGAAGCCGAGGATCGAACCCAGCACCGAGTAGGCGGTGGCCGAGGTGATGAAACCCGGTATCAGCGCCTGATAGTCGAAGTCCCGGCGGTACACGATCGACGCCGCCAGTACGGCACCGCCCAGCGGAGCGCCGAAGATGGCCCCGATGCCCGAGCCGATGCCCAGCGACACCGCGATCCGCCCGTCGTCGTCGGACAGGTTCAGCCACTTGGTCAACAGGGATCCGAAGCCCGCCGAGATCTGCGCCGCGGGCCCCTCGCGGCCACCGGACCCGCCCGATCCGATGGTCAAGGCGCTGGCGATGGTCTTGACGACGATCGCGCGCCCGCGGATGGCGCGGGGGTCGGTGTGCACGGCCTCGATCGCACTGTCGGTGCCGTGTCCTTCGGCCTCCGGCGCGAACTTCGCGACCAGCAACGCCGATACGAGCGCACCGCCGCCTGCCACCAGTGGGATGGCCCACGGACGCTCGAAGCCGGCCGAACCGGGGTCACCGCCGTCGCCGTCGGGTTTGGGGATGCGGTAACCGGCCAGATCACCGAGAAGGAAGTTGCCGGCGTAGTCGAGCGCCAGATAGAACACCACCGCGCCGAGGCCGGCGATGACGCCGATCGCGATGCCGAGAATCAGCCACTTACGGATGTAACCGGATCGACGGATGAAACCGCCGAGGCCGCCGCCGGTTTCACGGGTCTCGGCCATGGTCTCCAGATGCTAGCGCGAATCTACGCGGTATGCGGTCAGTCTCGCGATGAGCGCCGCGCTGCCGCCGGTTCCGACGGCTTGCGCCTCCGCGACGCCCGTCCTGCGACCAATTCGTAAAGCTGTACCGACATAACGGGATTCGGCCCCGCTGTGGAAGGGCCGCATGAAATTGACCCTCAGGGAAGACGTGCGAAGCGGTCGATCGGAACCGTCGGTGTTCAGCGCCGCGGAACCCACCAGCTCCAGTGCCATCGCGCTCACCCCGCCGTGCACGATGCCGATCTGGTTGTTCAGTACGGTGTCCTCGTCCTGCAACAGAACCTGTCCCGCACCGCCGCTCTCGGCGACCCGCACCGACATCCGTTTCGCAAGCGTTCCCGTCGGAAGCGGCCCCACCACGCCCTCGGGGAACGGCGGGATGTCGGGCGACGGGATGTAGAAGGAGCGCACGGTGGCGGTGGCCAGCACGGTGTCGCGGTGCGACAGTTCACACGTCGCCAACGCCACGTCGCTCTTGGCGCCGAACGGCCGCGCGACCGCGATCACCGGCACATCCGGTGCGCGCGCGATGATTTCGGCGGACGCCGGATCGGCCTCCAGGGACAACTCGCTGGACACCGTCCACTCGTCGTCGGCCCGGCGTCGATGGTTGACCAGACCGCACGCGTGGTCGACCAGCATCGCCATGGGCGCGATGGTGGGCGTTCCGGTCAGCGGGTTCACCATTCCGCCCACCGGAATCGATGCCACGCACCGTCCCGGTTCGTCTACGGACGTCACGATGCCGAACCGGCCCAACGGGGAGTTCAGTGGATGCGACATCGGGATACAGCGTGACCGACAGGCGGTGGCCATATACCCCTAGGGGGTATAATATGACCGCCATGACGCACGTCGAGCATGGCGCACACCCTCCGGACGCGACGGCCGGTCATTCCGGGCACGACCATCGCCAGGCGGGCGGCCATTCAGGTGGGCACGACCATTCCGGCCACGTGGCCGAGTTCCGCCGCCTGTTCTGGGGCATGCTCGTGCTGGCCGTCCCGACGGTCGCGCTTTCGGGGATGTTCGCGATGATCCTCGGCTACTCACTGCCCGACATCCCCGGCGTCGGATGGGTGTCGCCGGTGCTGGGCACCGTGATGTACGTGTGGGGTGGCCGGCCGTTCCTGACCGGGGCGGTCAGTGAAATCCGTTCCCGCGCACCGGGAATGATGCTGCTGATCGGTCTGGCGATCACGGTGGCCTACCTCGCGTCGTTGGGCGCCAGCCTCGGCGTTCTGCCCCACGGGCTCGACTTCTGGTGGGAACTGGCGCTGCTGATCGTGATCATGCTGCTGGGTCACTGGATCGAGATGCGCTCGCTGGCGCAGACCACGTCGGCACTCGACTCCCTGGCGGCGCTGCTGCCCGACGAGGCCGAACGCGTCGTCGACGGCGGCACCGAGACCGTCGCACCGGCCGAATTGCGCGTCGGCGACGTGGTGCTGGTGCGTCCCGGCGGCAACATCCCCGCCGACGGGCAGATCGTCGACGGCGCCGCTGACGTCGACGAGTCGATGGTCACCGGGGAATCGCGCCCGGTGCGCCGCGAGGTCGGCGACCACGTCGTCGCGGGCACAGTTGCCACCGACTCGGCGCTCCGGGTGGAGGTCACCGCGGTCGGTGACGATACGACGCTGGCCGGTATCCAGCGATTGGTGTCCGAGGCGCAGAACTCGTCGTCGCGGGCGCAGCGCCTCGCCGACAAGGCGGCCGGGTGGTTGTTCTGGTTCGCGCTGTCGGCGGCGATCGTCACGGCGGTGGTGTGGTCGTTCGTCGGCCTGCCCGCCGAGGCCGTCGTGCGGACCATCACCGTTCTGGTGATCGCCTGCCCGCACGCGTTGGGCCTGGCGATACCGCTGGTGGTGTCGATCGCCACCGAACGTGCCGCGCGCGTGGGCGTGCTGGTCAAGGACCGGTTGGCGCTGGAGAGCATGCGGACCGTCGACGCCGTGCTGTTCGACAAGACGGGCACCCTGACCAAGGGAGAGCCGACGGTCACGGCCGTCGCGACCGCGGGCGGCCGGTCCACCGAGGACGTGCTGACGTGGGCGGCGGCGGCCGAAGCCGACTCTGAGCATCCGCTCGCCCGCGCGATCGTCGCGGCTGCGGGCGCTCAGTCGCTGCGCCTGCCACCGGCTACGGACTTCAGCTCGTCGCCTGCCGTCGGGGTCAAGGCCACGGTCGACGGTCGCGTCGTGCAGGTCGGCGGGCCGCGGATGCTGGCGGCGGCGGGCCTGACCGACCTGCCCGAGACCGGTCAGTGGCGCGACGAGGGGGCGATCATCCTGCACGTCGCCGTCGACGGCGAGGCGGTGGGCGCGCTCAAGCTGGCCGACGAGGTGCGACCGGAGTCCCGGGAGGCGGTCGCGGCGCTGCGGGGACAGGGCGTCGAAGTGGTGATGATCACCGGCGATGCGGAGGCCGTAGCGCGGTCGGTCGCCGCCGACCTGGGAATCGAGCGGGTTTTCGCCGGGGTCCGGCCGGAGGACAAGGCGGCGAAGGTGGCCGAACTTCAGCGGGAGGGCCGCAAGGTCGCAATGGTGGGGGACGGCGTCAACGACGCCCCGGCGCTCGCTGCGGCCGATGTCGGCATCGCGATCGGCGCGGGCACCGACGTCGCGATCGCTTCGGCCGGGGTGATCCTGGCCGGCTCGGACCCGCGCTCGGTGTTGTCCGTGCTGCTGCTGTCGCGGGCGGCGTACCGCAAGATGAAGCAAAACCTTTGGTGGGCAGCGGGATACAACCTGGTGTCGGTGCCGCTCGCCGCGGGTGTGCTCGCCCCGGTCGGGTTCGTGATGCCGATGTCCGTCGGCGCGATCTTGATGTCGGCGTCGACGGTGGTGGTGGCGCTGAACGCCCAGTTGCTGCGGCGACTCGACCTGCGCCCCGAGGCCAGCCTGAAGGCGATTTCCTAAGAATCTGGCTAGGCTTTTCGCAAACTTCAGAATGCGGGCCTAAGCTGGCAACAGCGCAGTTAGGCGCACTTCAGCAAACGCCGTTCGGCGTCGGGAGGGAAGTGTGATGTATACCGCACCCCGCTGGAGGACCCGTGAATGCCTTGAAAAACCCAGGGCGACAGTGATTTCCGGTATCCGAAGGGGCGGTGGCCGGCGCGCCGACCACACCGTCCCGGCAGCCTAGTTAGGCTCTACTAAGTTGGCATGTCACCCCGTGTTTGTCATATCGTTTTCTCCACTCGAGGCAAGTGGAAAAAGGCCGGCGTTCGATGCTGCACGAAGGCACTCCATAGCCGGACCGGCGAGTTGCCGTTGTCTTCGGCTGTCAGGCAGAAGCTTCGTAAGACGTGCGGAAAAGGATAGGTGGGAATGACGCCCAGGAAGCAAGGGCTGTACAACCCCGCGTTCGAGCACGACGCGTGCGGCGTCGCGATGGTGGCCGATATGCACGGCCGGCGCAGTCGCGACATCGTCGACAAAGCGATAACCGCTCTGGTGAACCTGGAGCATCGCGGCGCGCAGGGTGCGGAACCGAACACCGGCGACGGTGCGGGCATCATGCTGCAGGTCCCCGACGATTTCCTGCGTGCGGTGGTCGAGTTCGACCTCCCGGAAGCCGGTAGCTACGCCACCGGTATCGCGTTCCTGCCGCAGTCGTCCAAGGACGCGGCGACCGCGTGCGAGGCCGTCGAGAAGATCGCCGAGGCCGAGGGCCTCGAGGTGCTCGGTTGGCGCGAGGTCCCGATCGACGATTCGGCGCTGGGCGCGTTGGCGCGCGACGCGATGCCGACGTTCCGGCAGGTGTTCCTCGGCGGCGCATCAGGCATGGACCTGGAGCGCCGCGCGTACGTGGTGCGCAAGCGCGCCGAACACGAATTGGGCACCAAGGGGCCGGGCCAGGATGGTCCGGGACGTGAAACCGTCTACTTCCCAAGCCTTTCCGGGCAGACCTTCGTCTACAAGGGCATGCTGACCACCCCGCAGCTCAAGGCGTTCTACCTCGACCTGCAGGACGACCGGCTGACCAGCGCGCTGGGCATCGTGCACTCGCGCTTCTCGACCAACACGTTCCCGTCGTGGCCGCTGGCCCACCCGTTCCGCCGCATCGCCCACAACGGCGAGATCAACACCGTCACCGGCAACGAGAACTGGATGCGCGCACGCGAGGCGCTCATCAAGACCGATGTGTTCGGCACGGACCAGGACCTCGACAAGATCACCCCGGTCTGTACCCCCGGGGCGTCGGACACCGCGCGGTTCGACGAGGTGCTCGAACTCCTGCACCTGGGCGGGCGCAGCCTGCCGCACGCGGTGCTGATGATGATCCCCGAGGCGTGGGAGCGCAACGAGTCGATGGACCCGGCGCGCAGGGCGTTCTACGAGTACCACGCCTCGCTGATGGAGCCGTGGGACGGCCCCGCGTCGATGACATTCACCGATGGCACCGTGATCGGCGCGGTGCTCGACCGCAACGGCCTTCGGCCGTCACGCATCTGGGTGACCAGGGACGGTCTGGTGGTCATGGCGTCGGAGGCCGGCGTGCTCGACCTCGACCCGTCGACCGTCGTCAAGAGGATGCGCCTGCAGCCGGGCCGCATGTTCCTGGTCGACACCTCCAAGGGCCGCATCGTCGAGGACGAGGAGATCAAGGCTGAACTCGCCGCCGAACAGCCCTACCGGGAGTGGCTCGACGCGGGCCTGTTCCACCTCGACGAGCTCCCGCCCGGCGACTACGTGCGCATGCCCCACCACCGGGTGGTGTTGCGCCAGCAGATCTTCGGCTTCACCTACGAGGAGCTCAACCTGCTGGTGGCGCCGATGGCGCGCACCGGCGCCGAACCGCTCGGTTCGATGGGCACCGACACCCCGATCGCGGTGCTCTCCCAGCGTCCCCGGATGCTCTACGACTACTTCCAGCAGCTGTTCGCCCAGGTGACGAACCCGCCGCTGGATGCCATCCGCGAAGAGGTGGTGACCAGCCTGCAGGGCACGGTCGGCCCCGAGGGCGACCTGCTCAATCCGAACGCCGAGTCGTGCCGTCAGATCGTGTTGCCGCAGCCGATCCTGCGCAACGCCGAACTGTCGAAGCTGATGTGCGTCGATCCCGACCACGAGATCCGCGGGCACAAGCACGGTATGCGCGCCGCGGTGATCCGCTGCCTGTACCCGGTCAACCGCGGTGGGCAGGGCCTGAAGGAAGCGCTCGACAACGTGCGCGCGAAGGTGTCCGAGGCGATCCGCGAGGGCGCGCGAATCATCGTGCTCTCCGACCGCGAATCCAACGAGCAGATGGCACCGATCCCGTCGCTGCTGTCGGTTTCGGCGGTGCACCACCATCTGGTCCGGGAACGCACCCGCACCAAGGTCGGGCTTGTCGTCGAGGCCGGGGACGCCCGCGAGGTGCACCACATGGCGTGCCTGGTCGGCTTCGGCGCGGCCGCGATCAACCCGTACATGGCGTTCGAGTCGATCGAGGACATGGTCGACCGCGGCGTGATCACCGGTATCTCCAGCGACCAGGCCAAGGCCAACTACGTCAAGGCCGCCGGCAAGGGCGTGCTGAAGGTGATGTCCAAGATGGGCATCTCGACGCTGGCGTCCTACACAGGCGCGCAGCTCTTCCAGGCCATCGGCATCAGCCAGAAGGTGCTCGACGAGTACTTCACCGGGTTGCGCTGTCCCGTAGGCGGCATCGAGCTCGAGGACATCGCCGACGATGTCGCGACCCGGCACTCGCTGGCCTACCTCGACCGCCCCGACGAGTGGGCGCACCGCGAGCTCGAGGTCGGGGGTGAATACCAGTGGCGCCGTGAGGGTGAGTACCACCTGTTCAACCCGGACACGGTGTTCAAGCTGCAGCACTCCACCCGCACGGGTCAGTACGACATCTTCAAGGAGTACACCAAGCTCGTCGACGACCAGAGCGAGCGGATGGCCTCGCTGCGCGGGCTTCTCAAGTTTCGCGAGGGGCTGCGCCCGCCGGTCCCGATCGAGGAGGTGGAGCCGGCGAGCGAGATCGTGAAGCGGTTCTCGACCGGTGCGATGAGCTACGGCTCGATCTCTGCCGAGGCGCACGAGACACTGGCCATCGCGATGAATCGCCTTGGTGGCCGGTCGAACTCGGGTGAGGGCGGCGAGGCGGTCCAACGCTTCGAGCGCGACGAGAACGGCGACTGGCGCCGCAGCGCGATCAAGCAGGTGGCCTCGGGCCGCTTCGGCGTGACCAGCCACTACCTGAGCAACTGCACCGACATCCAGATCAAGATGGCCCAGGGCGCGAAACCCGGTGAGGGCGGTCAGCTTCCGGGCGGCAAGGTGTACCCGTGGGTCGCCGAGGTGCGGCACTCGACGCCCGGCGTCGGCTTGATCTCCCCGCCGCCGCACCACGACATCTACTCGATCGAGGATCTCGCGCAGCTGATTCACGACCTGAAGAACGCCAACCCGCAGGCGCGCGTGCACGTCAAGCTCGTGTCCGAGAACGGGGTCGGAACGGTCGCCGCCGGGGTGTCGAAGGCACACGCCGACGTCGTGCTCATCTCCGGCCACGACGGCGGCACGGGCGCGACGCCCATGACGTCGATGAAGCACGCCGGCGCGCCGTGGGAGCTCGGCCTGGCCGAGACCCAGCAGACGTTGCTGCTCAACGGTCTTCGCGACCGCATCGTCGTTCAGGTCGACGGTCAGCTCAAGACCGGCCGCGACGTCGTGGTCGCCGCGCTGCTGGGTGCCGAGGAGTTCGGCTTCGCCACCGCGCCGTTGGTGGTCTCGGGCTGCATCATGATGCGCGTCTGCCATCTGGACACCTGCCCGGTCGGTGTGGCGACCCAGAACCCGGTGCTGCGCGAGCGGTTCACCGGTAAGCCCGAATTCGTCGAGAACTTCTTCATGTTCATCGCCGAAGAGGTTCGGGAGATGATGGCCCAGTTGGGCTTCCGCACGGTAAACGAGATGGTCGGCCAGGTCGGCGCGCTCGACACCACGAAGGCCGCCGAGCACTGGAAGGCCTACAAGCTCGATCTCGCACCCGTGCTGCACGAGCCCGAGTCGGCGTTCATGAACCAGGACCTGTACTGCAGTTCGCGTCAGGACCACGGCCTCGACAAGGCGCTCGACCAGCAGCTGATCGTGATGTGCCGCGAGGCGCTGGACTCCCAGACGCCGGTGCGGTTCTCCACCACGATCGCCAACGTCAACCGGACCGTCGGCACGATGCTCGGCCACGAGGTCACCAAGGCCTATGGTGGGCAAGGCCTTCCGGACGGGACCATCGACATCACCTTCGACGGCTCGGCGGGTAACAGCTTCGGGGCGTTCGTCCCGAAGGGTGTGACGCTGCGGGTCTACGGCGACGCCAACGACTATGTCGGCAAGGGCCTTTCGGGTGGACGAATCGTCGTGCGCCCGTCGGACGACGCGCCCGAAGACTACGTCGCCGAGAACAACATCATCGCCGGCAACGTGATCCTGTTCGGCGCGACCAGCGGCGAGGTGTTCATCCGCGGTCAGGTCGGCGAACGGTTCGCGGTGCGCAACTCCGGTGCGCACGCCGTCGTCGAAGGCGTGGGCGACCACGGCTGCGAATACATGACCGGCGGCAAAATCGCGATCCTCGGACCGACGGGGCGTAACTTCGCCGCGGGTATGTCGGGCGGCATCGCCTACGTCTACGACCCCGACGGCGCGCTGCCGGGCAACCTCAACGCCGAGATGGTGGAACTGGAGGGCCTCGACGAGGAGGACCTCGACTGGCTCGCGGGCATGATCCGGGCCCATGTCGACGCCACCGATTCGGCTGTCGGAGCACGGATCCTCAACGACTGGGACAACAACGTGAAGCACTTCACCAAGGTGATGCCCCGCGACTTCAAGCGGGTGCTCGAGGCGATCGCGGAAGCCGAACGGACCGGCGCGAACGTCGATGAGGCGATCATGGCGGCCGCCAGTGGCTGATCCCCGCGGTTTCCTCAAGTACACCCAGCGCGAGACGCCACAACGGCGACCCGTGCCGATTCGGCTGCGCGACTGGAAAGAGGTCTACGAGGACTTCTCTCACGACACCCTGCGCGAGCAGGCGACCCGCTGCATGGATTGCGGGATTCCGTTCTGCCACAACGGCTGTCCGCTGGGGAACCTGATCCCCGAGTGGAACGACCTGGTGCGCGGCGACCGCTGGCGCGACGCGATCGAGCGGCTGCACGCGACCAACAACTTCCCCGAGTTCACCGGCCGGCTGTGCCCGGCGCCGTGTGAGGGGTCGTGCGTACTCGGCATCAACCAGGATCCGGTCACGATCAAGCAGATCGAGGTCGAGATCATCGACAAGGCCTTCGACGAGGGTTGGGTCACGCCGCTGCCGCCAGAGGTCAAGACCGGCAAGAAGGTCGCCGTCGTCGGCTCCGGTCCCGCCGGTTTGGCCGCCGCTCAGCAGCTCACCCGCGCCGGGCACACCGTCACGCTGTTCGAGCGCGACGACCGCATCGGCGGCCTGCTGCGCTACGGCATCCCCGAATTCAAGATGGAGAAGCGCCACATCGACCGTCGCCTGGAGCAGATGGCGGCCGAGGGCACCGAGTTCCGCACCGGTGTCAACGTCGGCGTCGACATCACCGCGCAGGAGCTGCGCAAGGAGTTCGACGCGGTAGTTCTCGCAGGCGGCGCGACGGCGCGACGCGACCTGCCGATCCCGGGCCGCGAACTCGACGGCATCCACCAGGCGATGGAGTACCTGCCGTGGGCCAACCGGGTGCAGCTCGGCGACCCCGTCACCGACGAAAACGGTCTGCCGCCGATCCACGCCAAGGACAAGAAGGTCGTCATCATCGGCGGCGGCGACACCGGCGCCGACTGTCTGGGCACCGCACACCGCCAGGGCGCGGCCAGCGTGCACCAGTTCGAGATCATGCCGCGACCGCCGGAGACGCGTGCCGACTCGACGCCGTGGCCGGTCTACCCGTTGATGTTCCGGGTGTCCTCAGCGCATGAAGAGGGAGGCGAGCGCGTCTACTCGGTCAACACCGAGGAGTTCGTGGGCCAGGACGGGCACGTCACCGGCCTGCGCGGCCACGAGGTCGAGATGAAGGCCGGCAAGTTCGAGAAGATCGAGGGCACCGAGTTCGAGCTGCAGACCGATCTCGTGTTGCTCGCGATGGGTTTCACCGGGCCGGAGCGGGAAGGCCTGCTCACCGACCTCGGCGTCGACATCAACGAACGGGGCAACGTCAGCCGCGACGCGGACTTCGCGTCATCGGTGCCCGGAGTGTTCGTCGCAGGCGACATGGGGCGCGGGCAGTCGCTGATCGTGTGGGCCATCGCCGAGGGCCGCGCTGCCGCGGCCGGGGTCGATCGTTACCTGATGGGGCACTCCGCGCTTCCGGCGCCGATCAAGCCGACCGCCGTTCCGCAGCGCTGAGCGCTCGCGCGAAGAGCAGACTGCAGCGATGAGCGCTCGCGCGAAGAGCAGACTGCAGCGATGAGCGCTCGCGCGAAGAGCAGAAGGCAGCGCTGACAGCCGGCCGCGACACGCGGCGCAATGGACGGAATTCGCGCTGCGACGCGCGACAGTAATGGCGGTGATCGGCCGCTACCGAACTGTCCGCGCCGGGCTCGAGCTCAACCGGCGCAACTTCATCGCGGCTCTGTCGATCGCCACCGTCGGCGCCGTAGGACTGAGCCGTTGCACCACGGACGGCCAGCCGCAGGTGACCGGCGTGGCGGCCGAGACACCCGATCCCGTCGGCTTGTTGCCGCCGCCGCCGAAGTCGGCGCGGGTCGCGTTGCCCGGCGACGGGGTGCTGAGCATTTTGCCCGGCGACGGTGACCTCCTCGCGCTGACCGTCGACGACGGTGTGAGCAGTGACGTGGTGCGCGCTTACACACAGTTCGCCAAGGACACCGGGATACGGCTGACGTACTTCGTCAACGGCGTCTACCGCTCCTGGACCGACCATGCCGACCTGCTGCGGCCGCTGGTCGACGACGGCCAGATCCAGCTGGCCAACCACACCTGGTCGCACCCGGACCTCACCAAGCTGCCCCTGGCCGACGTGGCCGAGCAGTTGCGACGCAACCACGAATTCCTCTGGAAGACATACGGAGTCGACGCACGACCGTACTTCCGCCCGCCCTACGGCGCGACCAGCCCGCACGTCGACAAGGTGTCGAACGACCTCGGCTACACCGTCGAGACGTTGTGGTCGGGCACGCTGGAGGACCACGAGTGGATTCCACCGGCCGAGGTCGTGCGTATGGCCGACGAACACTTCACCCCGCAGAAGATCGTCATCGGCCACCTCAACCACCCACCGGTGACCGAGGTCTTCGGACAGTTGATCGACATTCTCGAGGCGCGCAGGCTGCGGACCGTGACGCTCGACGACGTGTTTATTCGCCCCCAGTCGTAGTCACATCTGTCACTCCAGCAACTCTAAAAACATCCGACTATTCATCGGCGCGCCTACCACAGTTTGCCCGGGGGTGGGGTTCTAATGACTTCATGAGGGCACTGAGGTAAGGTTAGCCCCCGGTCAGCTATCGGTTTCGACACAGGAGTCAGTTCCGTGTATGTCAACCCGCTATCCCGGTCTCGGGTGAGCCGAATCGCCTGGTCACTCCTACGTCATCCCCTGAAGAGCCGCGAATTTCCGGCCAAGGCCGAGCGCCTCATCACCGCCGACGAACTCCGCCTGTACGGCGTCTAGCGAACTGGACGGGGTGGATTTCCTCCCCCCGAGTCGCTCCCGATCGGCGTTTGCCAAATCGTTATATCTTCGTGATCGTCAGAAACGGCGGCTAACTTCGTAGACCTGAGCCCACGATCGCATCGGCTAGCGGTTCGAGCACCGCGGGATCGTGTGGCGGCGGCAGGTAGATGATGGCCAGATCCAGTCCCTCCTCCCCGAGGGCCGCGGCCTCCTCGACGGCTTTGGCGTAGTTGTGGTCAGGGTCCAGCCGGACGTGCGCCGACAGCATGATTTCCTTCGGGTCCCGCCCGATGTCGGCACAGTGGCCGGCCAGCACATCGCGTTTGCGGGCGAATTCCTCCGGCGTTCCACCGACGAAGTTCCAGTGCTGGGCGTACCTGGCGGTGATCCTCAGCGTGCGCTTCTCGCCACTGCCGCCGATGCAGATCGGCGGGTGCGGGCGCTGCGGACCCTTCGGCTCGTTGCGGGCGTCCTTGAGCTGGAAGAACTTGCCGTCGAACGACGTCGTCTCCTGGCTCAGCAGGCTCGTGATGATCTCGCACGCCTCCTCGAACCGGTCGAACCGTTCCCTGATCGAACCCAGCTCGATGCCATACGCCCCGGACTCCTCCTCGTTCCAGCCCGCGCCGATGCCGAGCTCCAGCCGGCCGTTGGACACGATGTCCAGTGCGGCGGCCATATTCGCGAGGACCGCGGGGTGTCGGTAGTGAATGCCGGTCACCAGCACGCCGACGCGCAAACGCTCGGTCGCCTGCGCGAGCGCGGTCAGCGTCACCCAACCCTCCAGGCACGGGCCGGTCGGGTCGGAGAAGATCGGATAGAAGTGGTCGAACGTCCAGCCGGATTCGAACACGTCGATCTGGTCGGCGGCCTTCCACAGCGCCAGCATGTCGGCCCAGGTCGTGTTCTGCGGGGACGTCTTGAAAGCGAATCTCACTGAATCGAGATTAGTCCGGTCCGGCTGGGAGCCGCCTGTCTACTCGGCCTCACCGAATTCATCGAACCAGTAGGCGAGCTTGCCGCGGCGGCTCACCGCGCGCAGCCGGCGCTCGGCGATCGCGCGCGTCTTGGTGGTGGTGACGATCAGAAGTTCGTCGCCGATCGAGATCCGGGTGTCGGGCTGCGGAACGAAGGTTCTGCCGTTGCGGATGATCAGCGTGATCACGCTCGGATCGGGCAGGCGCAATTCCAGCACGGTAACACCGTGCAACCGCGACGGCGCCTCCACCGTCATGGTCAGCAGTTCGGCGTCCAGCACATCGAGGGGAGCCGACTCGACGTGAATCTCGCGCGTCGCCTCCTTCGGGATCAATCCCAACCGGTGCGCGACGAAGCGCAGGCTCGGGCCCTGCACCAGCGTGAACACCACCACGAGGATGAACACGATGTTGAGCAGCCGGACACTGTCGGGCACACCACCGACGATCGGGAATGTCGCCAACACGATCGGAACGGCGCCGCGCAGACCGGCCCACGACACGAAAACCTGCTCGCGCCAGGGTATTCGGAACCAAACGAGGGACAAGAACACCGACAGCGGACGCGCAACGAGCAACAGCACCAGGCCCGTGACGATGCCGGGAACCACCTCGACGCCCAGATCGCTGGGATCGACGAGCAGACCGAGCAGGACAAACAGCCCGATCTGCGCCAGCCAACCGAGACCTTCGGCGAACGAGCGCGTGGCCGACCGGTGCGGTAGGCCGGTGTTGGCGAGCACCACCGCGGACAGATACGCGGCGAGGAATCCGCTGGCGTGCGCGCTGCCGGCGGCGGCGAACGCAACCATGCCGAGCCCGAAGGTGGCCAGGGGGTATAGGCCCGACGCCGGAAGCGCTATGCGACGCAGCGCGATCGAGCCCAGAAAGCCGACGCCCAGACCGATCGCCGCACCGACCACCAGCTCGTAGACCAGTTCGGTGACGGCGTGTACGGGCGAGAGTTCCAGCGGCGCCACGCTGAACATCAGGACGAGGATGACGGCCGGGGCGTCGTTGAAGCCGGATTCGGCTTCCAGCAGGCCGGCCACCCGGCGGGGCAGGGGCACCACGCGGAGCACCGAGAACACCGCGGCCGCATCGGTGACGGAGACGACTGCGCCGAGCAGCAGCGACAGCTGCCAGTCGATCCCGAGCAGCAGGTGCGCACCCGCGGCGGTGACGATCATGCTGACCGCGACCCCGAGCGTGGCGAGGGCGCCCGCGGGCGCGAGCACGCGTCGGATGTCGGAGAACCGGGTCGTCAGACCGCCCTCGACGAGGATCACGGCCAGCGCCACCGTGCCGAGGTGATCGGCGAGCAGGTAGTTGTCGAAACTCAGGCCGAGCCCGTCCTCGCCGACGATGACGCCGACCCCGAGGAAGAGCAGCAGGCTGGGCAGGCCGACGCGGCTGGCGGCCCTGGTGGCGACGATGCTTGCCAGCAGCACCACCCCAGCGAGCAGCAGCACGAGATACAGCTGCTGCAGGGTCATTTCCTCGCCGTTCGGGACCGGATGGGTGGTGTGAGGTGCAGTAAAACACCTACCACGGGTCTGGGCCCGTCAGTCTCACCCGGTAGCTGCGCGGAATGCCGCCGCGATGGGTCAGTATGGGTGCGTGATACGGCTCCCATGGCGGCACCCCGACGCGTTGCAGCGTGTCGAGGAGCGCCAGATGATGCGGGTCGGCATCGCCGGAGCCGGGGCCGTCGGCCGGTCGGTGGCACAGGAACTGATCGATTACGGCCACAAGGTTCTGTTGATCGAACACAGCGTGCGGCACTACGAACCGCAGTCGGTTCCCGACGCGGAATGGCTGCTCGCCGACGCGTGCGAACTCTCGGCGCTGGAGGAGTCCGGGCTGCAGACGTGTGACGTGGTGATCGCGGCCACCGGCGACGACAAGGTGAACCTGACGGCGTCGTTGTTGGCGAAGACGGAGTTCGGCGTCGGTCGCGTGGTGGCTCGGGTGAACGACCTCCGCAACGAGTGGCTGTTCACCGAGGCATGGGGTGTCGATGTGGCGGTCTCCGCGCCGAGCGCGCTGGTCGCGGCGATCGAGGGCGCCATCGACATCGGCCACGTGGTGCGGTTGATGCAGTTGCGCCATGGCCAGGTGAGCTTGGCCAAACTGACGCTGCCCGAGGGCGATCCACTGGTCGGCCAGCGCATGCGCGACCTGCCCCTACTGGAGAACACCGCGCTGGCGATCGTCATCCGCGACAGCGGGATCGTGTTGCCCAAGCCCGACGATGCGCTCGAAGCCGGTGACGAAATGCTGTTTCTCACCGGCGGCTCGACGTACGGTGAAGTCGCTGCGCTGGTACACGGGGCGATTAATCCAACGGCCGTCAAGGCGTCCGAGAGGTGACGTGCGTTCGAGCATGATCGATCGCCTCGTCGAGCGAGTCCATCAAGTGGTTCTCGTGGCGGAGTGAGTCGAAAACGCCGACATTGGAGAGCAGGGTCATGTGTTCGGGGCGGACACCCTTGATGATCACCGTGATGCCTCGGGTCTCCAGCTCAGTTGCGATCTGCGCCAAGGTGTTCGCGCCGGTCGCGTCGAGCATCCCCAGCTGGCTGAGCCGAATGATCACCACCGAGGTGCGCGGCTGTCCGGTATCGGTGATCTCGTTCGAGATGCGCTCGGCCACTCCGAAGAACATCGCTCCGTCCAGGCGCAGAAGGGCGATCTGCTCGTCGCCGGGCCGGCGGGGGCCTGGGAGCTCCTCTCGGGTGACGCTGCTACGACGAGCGACGCCGCGCAGCGCGAAGAACGCCGCAACCACGACCCCGATCTGTACGGCCTCGATGAGGTCGAAGCACACCGTGATGGTGGCGGTGAGCGCGAACGTCGCCGCGTCTGAGCGGGTCGAGCGCAGGATCTTACGCACGGTCGACACGGAAATCATCCGGAAGGACGTCACCATCAGCACGCCGGCCAAGGCGGACAACGGTATTGCGGACACGGGTCCGGTGGCCAGGTAGACGACCCCGAGCAGGACCAGCGAATGCACGATGGCCGCGACCCGGGTACGCGCGCCGGAGCGAACGTTGACCGCTGTACGGGCGATTGCGCCGGTCGCGGGCATGCCACCGAAGGCGCCCGACGCGACCGACGCCAGGCCTTGCCCTACGAGTTCGCGGTCGGGATCGTAGGGACCCGTCGGTGCCATGGTCGCGGCTACTCGCGCCGACAGTAAGGACTCGATGGCGGCCAGCGCCGCGATCGCCAGTGCGGCACCCACGAGGGTCCGCATCGCGCCTGGGTCCACTTGCGGCAGGACCGGCGCGGGAAGATGCGAGGGTAGCCCGCCGATGCTGGCAACCGGAATATCAAGGGTCACAACGGCTACCGTCACGACGATCACGGCCGTCAGCGACTCCGGAATGCTGCGGTGCAGGCGCGGCAGCGTCACCATGAGCACCGCGACAGCGGCCACCACGGCTAACGTCCGCGCGGCCGACGGCCAATCCGCTTGTCTGACAACGCTCCACGCGACGGACAGCGTGCGACCGCCGGCCGGGCTGCCTTGGCCGAATGCGGCGGGCACCTGCTGAAGGAAGATGATGGCGGCGATACCCAGGGTGAACCCCTCGATCACGGGCCAGGGGATGAATGTGACCGCGCGGCCAAGACCGGTTACGCCGGCGGCCAGGACGAGCAGCCCGGCCAGCACGGTCACCAGGGCGACGCTGCCCAGACCGTACTGAGCCACGATCGGGGCGAGCACGACGGCCATCGCCCCGGTAGGGCCGGACACCTGCACGTGCGATCCGCCGAAGACGGCGGCTACCAACCCGGCGACGACGGCGGTGATCAAGCCGGCCGCCGCACCGACGCCCGAGCTGATGCCGAAGGCCAGGGCCAGCGGTAAGGCGACGACGCCGACCGTGATTCCGGCAACGACGTCGCGCCGCCATGATCGGGGCAGTTCGGCGTAGTCGCCGCGGCTCGGGAGCAAGCGGGCGAGGTTCACTTGTCGTGCCCCAGT
This sequence comes from Mycobacterium sp. E136, assembly GCF_001666865.1. Taxonomy (NCBI): domain Bacteria; kingdom Bacillati; phylum Actinomycetota; class Actinomycetes; order Mycobacteriales; family Mycobacteriaceae; genus Mycobacterium; species Mycobacterium sp. E136. The sequence goes on along the minus strand of NZ_LZJE01000397.1, from coordinate 25,836 downwards.
GGGGGCAGGGTCTTGAAGGCCTCCAAGTGATCCCGGTGGGCACCGAGGACGTCGGCGAGGAAGGCTCTGGCGATGACCAGCAGTTCGGACACCTTCGGGTGCGCGAGTTCGTAGATCACCGAGTTGCCGACGCGTTGTGCCGAGACCACGTGATGGCGCTTGAGTACCGCCAGATGCTGGGACAGCAGCGTGGGCTCGAGGTCGGTTTCGGCGAGGATCTCGCTGACCGAAGTCGGCCCGTTGTTGGCCGACAAGATCTCGAGGACACGGATGCGCGCCGGGTGGGCCAACGCCTTGAACAGGTTGGCCTTGATCTCGTAGAGCGGCAGCTCGGGGCTACCAGGGAGGCGATGTGGCATGGATCTCAGCAGTTGATGGATTGAATGAATTCGCAATCCACTATATCCGGGTCCGGTGCGCAGGAGCAAAACGGGCACACTGGAGTGATGGACCCCGTCACCGCCCTTCGGCAGATTGCCTATTACAAGGACCGTGCGCGCGAAGATCCGCGCCGGGTGATGGCCTACCGTAACGCCGCCGACATCGTCGAAGCGCTCTCCGACGCAGAACGCGATCGCCACGGCACCGCGAACAGTTGGCAATCGCTGCCGGGGATCGGCCCCAAGACCGCGAAGGTCATCGCGCAGGCATGGGCCGGGCGTGAGCCCGATGTGCTGGTCGAACTGCGTTCCAACGCAGAGGATCTCGGCGGTGGGGACATCCGGTCAGCGCTGCGGGGCGATCTGCACGTGCACTCGAACTGGTCGGACGGGTCGGCCCCGATCGAGGAGATGATGTCGGCGGCAAGGGATCTCGGGCATGAGTACTGCGCGCTGACCGATCACTCACCCCGGCTGAGGATCGCCAACGGCCTGTCGCCCGACCGGCTGCGTCAGCAGCTCGACGTCATCGACGAGTTGCACGAGACGGTCGCGCCGCTGCGGATCCTCACCGGCATCGAGGTCGACATCCTCGAGGACGGCTCCCTCGACCAAGAGGAAGAGCTGCTCGAACGGCTCGACATCGTGGTGGCCAGTGTGCACTCGAAGTTGGCGATGGACGCGCCGTCGATGACGCGCCGCATGCTCAAGGCCGTCGCCAACCCGCACACCGATGTACTGGGCCACTGCACCGGCCGGCTGGTCACCGGCGGACGGGGGATGCGGCCGGAATCGAAGTTCGACGCCGAGAAGGTGTTCACGGCCTGCCGCGATCACGGCACGGCTGTCGAGATCAATGCACGGCCCGAACGGCGCGACCCGCCGACCCGGTTGCTCAAGCTCGCGCTGGACATCGGTTGCCTGTTCTCGATCGACACCGATTCACATGCGCCCGGGCAATTGGAGTTCCTCGGATACGGCGCGCAGCGTGCGCTCGACGCCGACGTGCCGGTCGACCGCATCGTCAACACGTGGTCCGCCGATCGCCTGTTGGCGTGGGCCGGATCATGAAAATCGTTCGCGGTTAACCGACCCGAACGGGGTACAGGGTGTCTGTGAGACGAAAAATCGGTGAGACGGCCGCGGCGCTGGGCGCACGTGCGGCGGAGCTCGCGAGTGCCGCGGGTGAGACGGCCGGACGCATCGTGCGTCGCGTCAGTGGAGAGTCCGAGGACGGGGCCGCACGGGCCCCGGCGCCGCAGGAGGTGCCGGCCAAGAAGGTGCCGGCCAAGAAGGCATGCGCCAAGAAGGCTCCCGCCAAAAAGGCGCCGGCAAAGAAGGCGCCGACAAAGAAGGTGCCGGCCAAGAAGGCGCCGGCCAAGAAGGCGCCGGCCAAGAGGACGGTTCCGAAGATGCCCGCCAGCAAGGTGGTGGCCAAGGCTCCGGTCAAGAAGGCGACGCCCAAGAAATCCCCGGCCAAGAAGGTGCCTGCGAAAACGACTGTGCCGCCGATGAAGTCGGTGAAAACCGGAGCCGCCAATCCGCCGCCGGATCCGCGGCGAGCTTCCAAGAAGGCGCAGCCCGCCAAGGCGAAGAAGGCCCAGCCGCGTAAGGGCCGGCCCGGTTCAGTCGGGTAGCTGGGGCATCTCGAGACCGGGGTCGCGGCCCAGCTGGGCCCACACGTCAGTAGGGGAGACGCCGCGCGTCACCGCAGCATTGCCATAGCGCCGACGCACCTGGTCGACCGCTTCGTCGACCGCGGTCGTGTCGTGGCTATCTTCGAAGGGCAGCTCGAGTTGCTGCGCGCCGTCGCGATCGATGTTGGACACCGCGAACCCGATGAGGGTCAGACCGCGCCCGGCGATCAAGGGCGCCGCGGCGGCGACGAGCCCACGGGCGGCGTGCAGGATCACCTCCGTCGACGCCGTGGCGCGCGGCATCGTGTGCGAGCGGGTAGCGCGGCCGAAGTCGTCGAACCGCAGGCGCAGGACGACGGTGCGCCCGGTCCGGCCGGCCTTGCGCATCCGGCGGGTGATGCGGTCGATCAGGTTGACGACGACGGCGTCGACCTCCTGCGTCGACATCGTGTTGCCGCGGCGACCCAGCGCGCGCTGCGCACCGACCGAGCGGCGGCGCACGCCGGTGACCACCCGTCGCCGATCGATGTTGTGTGACAACGCGAACAGCCGGCTGCCCATCGCTCCGCCGACGAGGGAGCCCAGAGTGGACTCGCTCAGCTCGGCGACGTCGGCCACGGTTTCGATGCCGTAGAAGTGCAGCTTCTCCGCGGTCTTCGCCCCGACGCCCCAGAGCCTGCGCACGGGCAGCGGATGCAAGAACGCCAGCTCGCGATCGGGTGGGACCAGCAGCAGCCCGTCGGGTTTGGCTTCCTGGCTGGCGACCTTGGCCAGGAACTTGGTGCGGGCGATGCCGACGGTGATGGGCAGGCCGACCTCGTCGCGGACGCGCTCGCGCAACCGCGCGGCGATCTCGACCGGGGTTCCCGACACCCGCCACAGACCCGACACGTCGAGGAACGCCTCGTCGACCGAGAGTGGTTCGACCATGGGGGTGGTGTCACGGAAGACCTCGAAGACCGAGGCGCTGGCCTGTGAATATGCCGACATCCGCGGAGGGACGACGATCGCGTGGGTGCAGAGGCGGCGTGCCTCGCGCCCGCCCATGGCGGTTCGCACCCCGTAGGCCTTGGCTTCGTAGCTGGCGGCCAACACCACCCCGGCGCCGACGATCACCGGCTTACCGCGCAGCGCCGGGTCGTCACGCTGTTCGACCGAGGCGTAGAACGAGTCGAGGTCGGCGTGCAGGATGCTCGCCGAGCCGGCCCCGGGACCAGTGGACACGAACATATGTTCGCATCGAGGACCGACTAGTGGCGAGCCTTGCCGTAGATGCTCGTGACCCAGATGTGCGCGAGGGTGTCGACGAGCTGCGCCGGGTCGACGGCCGGCTGCTCGGACGCGAAGGCCGCGAGCATCGTGCGCTCGTTCATCAGGTTCAGCGACGTCGCAAGATCCCGTGCCGGGATGGTCTCGGGCGCCTCGCCGCGCGCGCGTTCGGTCTCGATCGACGCGGTGGTGTAGTCGATCCACTTCTGCATGAAGCTCGACCATCGCGTGCGCACGTCGGGGTTGGTGGGCCGGGCGGCCGCACCCGCGAGCGTGACGGCCCGGTGTGACCCGAAGGTGCGGAACAGCGCGTTGATAGCCCGCCAGACGCCGGCGGGATCCACCGCGGTGTCCAAGCCGCCCATCGCGTCGTCGGCGTTGCGGTCGGCCTCGTCTATCACCTGCTCGACGAGCGCGCGGAGCACCGCATCCTTCGACGGAAAGTAGAAGTAGAACGTCGGACGGGAGATACCAGCGCCCTTGGCCAGGTCGTCCACCGAGATGTCGGCCAGCGAGCGCTCCTCGAGAAGGGCCTCGAGAGTGGAGAGTATTGCCTGCTCACGGTCGTCGCCGGAGGGTCTGCCGGAACGGCGCCCCCGCGGTCCGCGGGACTGACTGACGGTGGTCACAACCCATGACTTTACACGGTGTCGACTTTCTCGACACACCGTTGACTAACTCGACAGAGCGTTGATACGCTCCGGTACCATGAGCGAACACCTCGACGTCGTCATCGTTGGAGCGGGGATCTCCGGCATCAGCGCCGCCTGGCACCTGCAGGACCGCTGCCCCGGTAAGAGCTACGCGATCCTGGAGCGCCGGGAGAATCTCGGTGGCACCTGGGACCTGTTCAAGTACCCCGGCATCCGGTCCGACTCGGACATGTTCACGCTGGGCTTCCGGTTCAAGCCGTGGACATCCGAGAAGGCGATCGCCGACGGGCCGTCGATCATGGCGTACCTGAAGGAAACGGTCGCCGAGTACGGCATCGACAAGAACATCCGGTACCGCCACCGAGTGCTGTCGGCGAACTGGTCGGACCAGGACAACCGCTGGACAGTGCGCGTCGACCGCGATGGCGAGGAGGCGGAGATCACCGCGTCCTACCTGTTCGCCGCGAGCGGTTACTACAACTACGACGAGGGTTACACCCCCGAGTTCGTCGGCCGCGACGACTTCGAGGGCACGATCATCCACCCGCAGCACTGGCCCGAGGACCTCGACTACACGGGCAAGAAGATCGTCGTGATCGGCAGCGGCGCCACCGCGGTCACGCTGATTCCGGCACTGGCCAATTCGGGAGCGGGCCACGTGACGATGCTGCAGCGCTCGCCGACCTACATCGGCGCGCTGCCCGACGTCGACCCGTTCGCCGTCCAGACCAAGAAGGCGTTGCCGGAGAAGATGGCATACGTGCTCAACCGCTGGAAGAGCATTCTGTTCCAGTCGGCGCAGTATCAGATCAGCAGGCGCTTTCCGAATTTCATGCGTAAGCAGCTGATGACGATGGCGCAGCGTCGGCTGCCGGAGGGCTACGACGTGCAAAAGCACTTCGGTCCGCGGTACAACCCGTGGGACGAGCGACTCTGCTTGGCGCCCAACGGGGATCTGTTCAAGACCATCCGCCACGGCAAGGCCGATGTCGTCACCGACACCATCGAGCGTTTCACCAAGACGGGTATCAAGCTCGCTTCCGGTGAGGAGCTCACCGCCGACATCATCATCACCGCAACGGGTTTGAACCTGCAGCTGTTCGGTGGCGCGGCGATCATGCGCAACGGCGAGCCGATCGAGCTGAACGAGACCATGGCCTACAAGGGCATGATGCTGACCCACATGCCGAACATGGCGTTCACGATCGGATACACCAACGCCTCCTGGACGCTGAAGGCCGACCTGGTCTCGGAGTACTTCTGCCGGGTGCTGAACTACATGGACGCCAAGGGATTCGACCGCTTCGAGCCGAAGCATCCCGGTAACACCGTCGACGAGCGTCCGCTGATGGATTTCACGCCCGGATACGTCCTGCGCGCACTGGACTACCTGCCGAAGGCCGGACACGTCACCCCGTGGCGGCTCAAGCAGAACTACCTGCTCGATCTGCGGTTGATCCGTCGTGGCAGGGTCGACGACGAGGCGCTGGAGTTCAGCAAACACGAAGCGTCGGTGAAGGCTTCGGCCTAGTTCTCCGCCGAGCAGACGCGAACCTGCCCATTTCTCGCCGAAATGAGGCAGGTTCGCGTCTGTTCGCGGTTGTGGGAGTGGCCGGTTCAGGGCTCGACGACCACGATGCCGTCGTCGTCGCTGTAGGCGATGTGACCGGGCTCGAACACGACACCGCCGAACTCGACTGCGATATCGCGTTTGCCCGCACCGGTTTTCGTGCTCTTCCGCGGATTGGTGCCCAGCGCCTTGATGCCGATGTCGAGGGTGCGCAGTGTCGCGGAGTCGCGGACGGCGGCGTTGATGATCAAACCGGCCCAGCCGTTGTCGACGCCGAGGCCCGCGATGACGTCACCGACCAACGCCGAATGCAGCGACCCCTCGCCGTCGATGACGAGCACCGCGCCGTCACCGGGTTCGGACAACACGGACTTCAGCAAGGCGTTGTCCTGGAAGCACTTCACCGTGACGATGGGCCCGGCGAACTCGGCGCGCCCGCCGAACTGGCGTAATTGCAGATCGCAGCTGCGCACGTCGGGTCCGATGTCGTCGACCAGGTCGGCGGTGGGGCGGGGTTCGATGCTCACCGGTCGATGCTAAGGGAGTGTGCCCTGTCCGGTGCTGGCGAGGGCCAGAGAGATCACTTCATCGACGCTCATCGCTGCACCTGCCTTGCGGAGTTCGTGACGCTTCTCGTCGCCAAGCGACTTGGCCACAAGATCACCCGCTTCGCGCAGCGCGGCGAGCACGTAGTTGACGTCGGACTCGCTCGCCCCGCGATCAGACGGGTCAACGCCGTCGAACGAACTCGCGCGATGGAAGAGCGCGTACGCCGCGCCACGAAGCAGGCCTGCCGTCTCGGGTCGTTCTTCGGCGAGGGCTCGGGCGCACAGGGCAAGCGTAGGAGCGGATTGCATCGGTGAGTCGACCCAGCGCCACAGGTGCAACGACCGACCGGCGAGGGAGAGGGTGAGCTCCCAGTCCCGGAGTCGACCGGCCACCATGGCCGCCGTCATGACCGCCGTCGACATCTCTTCGCCCGGCGTGACGCTGAACTCGAGGCTTTCCCCTAATACGGCTCGGGCTCGTGCCGGGTCGATATCGACCAAGGCCAGCGCCAGGGCGTTGAGGCTCACGGCGATCGCCGAGGGCATATTGGAGCGGCGTGCCAGCGTCACGGCTTCCTCGGCGTCGGCTATCGCGTCTTCGACAGAACCGCCCCCGAGCAGCCTGCTGCTGACGCTGTAGGCGAGAAACATCGCGGCAAGCCCGGACGAGCCGTCGTCGGTTGCAAGCTTCGCGGCGCGGGCGTAGGACGCGGCTGCGTCGGCGTAGTCGCCGACCCACAGCGCGGCTGCCGCTTTGAGCGCCGAGACTCCCACTTCAGGGCGCGGACCGGGCAGCGGTGACAGCAGACGTCGCTCGGCCTCCAGCGCTTGCCGGGACAGATCGCCGGAGCGAGTGTGCTCTCCCCTGTGAAAGCACTGGTGTGCGGCCACCATCAAGACTCGGCAGTAGCCGGGCTCCTCTGCGGCACCTGGTAACTCGAGTACGCGTGATGCTTCGAGTGTGAACAGTTCACCGACGTGACTCACGTCCTGACTCTGGCCGTCGGGGTGGTCCGCCACCAGTTGCACGGCCAGGGTCGCGTCACCGCGGTCGATGGCTGTTGCAAGTGCAGCCTTGATGTTGTCTCGTTCAAGGTTGAGCCTTCTGGCCCATTCGAGTTGTTCAGGCCCGTAGAAATTCGCCGCTGCCTCGGCGCACAGCGCGGCGTAGAACTGCGCATGTCGAACGGAAAGCGACTCGAACTCGCCCCATTCGGTAAGGCGCTGCTCCGCGTACTGGCGAATCGTCTCGAGCAGTCGGTATCTGTTTCCGGGCCGGCCGTCTTCGACGAACACGAGGGAACGGGCGACGAGGCCAGTGATGAGATCCACTACCTCCTCACGCCGTACAGCGTCTCCGCTGCACACCCCCTCGGCGGCGTCGAGCGTGCACCCGCCGGAGAAGACCGCCATGCGTACTAGGAGTCTCTGTTCGGGCGCGCGGAGCAAGTCGTATGACCACTCGATGGCGGCGCGCAGGGTTGCATGACGTTCAACGGCACCGCGCCGGCCGCCGGCCAACTCGAGGAAACGCCGATCGAGCCGACGGGCGATTTCGGCAGGAGTCAGCGCGATCACGCGGCTTGCGGCCAGCTCGATGGCCAGCGGGACACCGTCGAGACGTCGGCAAATCTCCACTACCGCTGGGGCATTCGATGCAGTGAGTGAGAAGTCGGCTCTCACGTGGGCAGCTCGTTCCACGAATAGTGCCACGGCATCGGTTTGGATGAGGCGCTCGATGTCGTCACCGCGTTCGCCTACCGGAAGCGGGGGCAATGCGATCAGCTGTTCACCGTCGATCGCGATTCCCTCACGGCTCGTGGCGAGTACGACGACGCCGGGGCACTCTCGGGCGATGCGGGTCACCAGGCCGGCGACCGCAGACAACAGGTGCTCACAGTTGTCGAGCAAAAGCAACAACTGCTTTTGGGCGAGCATTTCGATCAACGAGTCTTCGAGACGCGATCCGCTGCGGTTGGTCATGCGGAAGGCCGCGGCGACGGCCTCTGCCACGGCAGAGGGATCGCGCACCGGGGCGAGGTCGACGAACCAGGCTCCTTCCCGGTAGCGGGGCAGTACGTCGGCGGCAACCTGAAGTGCGAGCCGTGTCTTACCGACACCTCCGACTCCAGTGATTGTCACGATTCCCGAAGTTTCCAGTGCTGCTGCCACTTTCGCTGCTTCGGCGGTGCGCCCGATGAACGAGCTGACCTGTACGGGGAGGTATCCGGGGAAGGCGTCCAAGCTGCGTAACGGTGGGAATTGCTCGCGTTGTCCGCCCCAGACCAGCTCGAAAATCCGCATGGGACTGCCGAGGTCGCGTAGCCGGTGCTCACCGTGGTCGACAAGCTCCATCTCCACGTTAAGGACGTCGCGGACGAGATATTCGGTGGCAGCCGACATCAGCACCTGCCCGCCATGGGCGGCGGCCATGAGGCGTGCGCAGCGGTTGATCGGGCGACTGGCGTAGCTCTCGTTGACCACGACGGTGTCGTCGGTGTGCAGTCCTGCCCGCGCCCGCAAAGGCCGGGCGGTAGGCCAGGATTGGTCCGCAAGCGCGCTTTCAAAGGCCGCTGCCGCGCGCACGGCATCCACGGCCGTCGCGAACGCGGCCGCCATCCCGTCGCCCATCCGGGAGAACACGAAGCCGTTGTGCTCGGCGACCGTCTTCTCCAACAGCTCGTCGTGACGAACCATGGCGGCCTTCATCGCCTCGGGGTCCTGCTCCCACATTCGGGTTGACCCTTCGAGGTCGGTCATCAGGAACGTCACCGTGCCCGACGGCGGTTGCCCAGTCATGCTCCCAACCCCGTTGATGGCGGATAGGCGAAGCGTAACTTTCGGGAAGGCCGTGCGGGCGGAGTTGATCAGCGATCGGAGTTGGCCACGATGATGTCGTGCACGAACTGCGCGAGCCCGGGCGCGGCGTCGTCGTAGTAGCGCCGGAACCGCTCGTCGGCCAGGTACATCTCGGCCAGGCACACGTGCATCTCGTGGTCGCAGTCGTAGAACCGCTCGATGTTCGCGCGATGCCACGCGGCCAGCTCGTTCGCGCGCCGCGTTCCGGGTGCGACGCCATTCCTGTGGGCCTGCGCCAGCGCCTCCAACAGCGCGTCGTTGTCGGCCTTGAACTCGATCCAGTCCTGCTTGGTCATCCGCGCCGTTCGCTGCTGCGATTGATTCCACGCATCGGTGCCGCCCCACCGCTCTTCGGATTCCGCGGCGTGCTCGTGGAACACCGCGCTGCCGAAGATCTCCACCTGTTCCTCGGCGGTCAGTTGAATTCCGTTGCGGTGTCCGCTCATCAGTTCCTCCACTGCTTTGATCATTTGCTGCAGCCGGTCCGATCGGTTCAGCAGGAGTTGGTGCTGACGCCGTAGGTGCTCGAGCGCGTCGGCCTCGCCGTCCAGCAGGACGCGGATCTCCTCGAGGGGCATGTCGACCGCCCGGTAGACGAGCACCAGATGCAGCCGTTCGATATCGGCATCGGTGTAGCCGCGATAGCCCGCCGGTGTGCGCACACTCGGCACGACCAGACCGATGTGGTCGTAGTGGTGCAGGGTGCGAACCGAGACACCCGTGAGCGCGGCTACCGCGCCGACGGTCATGGCGTCCATATCGCCACTATCGACCCTGACGCCGCGTCAGGGTCAAGCGATCGATCAGTCCTCGTCGCCGCCGCGGCGGATCAGCAGCACGACGATGATCGCCAGCACACCCGCCGCGACCGCCACCGCCACCGGCAGCCGCGATGGCTCCGGACCGATCAACGGCGCCGGTTCCGGCCCTGACACCGCGTTGGGCGCGCTGGCGACCGTCGACTTGGCTTGTGCAGCGGCTTCTTTCGCCGCCGACTCGAGGCTGTTGTCCTTGGCGGCCGATTCCGTCGGGGGCGCCGTCTTCGGCGGAGCCTTCTTAGCCGGCTCCTTCCTGGCGGCGGGCGCCTTCTTGGCGGGCGTCTTCTTGGCCGGTGCGGCCTTCTTCGCCGCCTTCTTGGCCGGGGTCTTCTTGGCCGCCTTCTTCGCGGGAGTCTTCTTGGCGGGAGTCTTCTTCGCGGGCGCCGGGGGGATCAACGGATCCGGCGAGGTGCTCGCCGACTCCGCGGCAGCGGGCTGCGGGGTCGACTCATCCGCCGGTGGTGAGCCCTGCGGATGTTCGTCGGGTCGGCCCTGCTGGTCTGCCATCGGGCTGCTCCTTTGCAGTGTCTCGGCGCCAGGCCGGCCGAGCGGGCGACCGGCAGTCGAACGGTCCCATCATGCCAGGTCGGATATGGCGCTAACCCGCGACGGCCAGACCGGCCGCCAGCACCAGCGCGACGATCATCAGCGCGGTCTCGACCCGCGCCCTGGTGCGCGACGCCACCGCCGTCACACGGTGCGACCGTGCGGCGGGCACCCACATCGTGCGGTTTCGCCAGCCGAGGACGACGAGAGCGACCGTCGCCGCGATCTTGGCCGACAGCAGCCGTCCGTAGCCGGTGGTGTACAGCTCGGCCGGTGCGCCCAACCGGATCGCGGCACCCGCCGCCCCGCCGGCAAGCAGAACCAGCACGCAGACCAGCGACAACTGCGAGAAACGCGGCAGCATCCTGGCCCACTGACCCCGATGGTCGACGGTGAGCACCAGCGCGGCCAGCGCTCCACACCAGAGCGCCGCGGCCAGGGTGTGCACGGTGACCGCGGCACCGCCCAGCGCACTGTCCGCGAAGTGCCCCGTCAGTTGGCGTGCGGCCACCCCGACCGCCACGGCGCCGATCATCACGACGTTCCTCGACCAGGTCCGCGGCGCGGCGAGCGCGGCGACGCCGACGGCGGCCGCAACCACAAGCGAGAGCATGCCCGACCGCCCGGCAGCGGTCGCGGTCGCAAAATTCAGCGTGGTCTGCACGCCGAGCCGTAGCACCGGCAGCCCCGCGGCCTGTGCGGCCTCGACGAGCAACCGGGCCAGCTCGGCCAGCAGCCACACCGCCGAGGTGACCGCGAGCGGTCGCGACGAGCGGACCAGCAGCTCACCGCGACGACGCTCACCGTCGAGCATCGGCACCACGGCCAGGCCCAGCGCCACGACGCCTGCGCCGTCGGCCAGTGCTCGCACGGCGATCACGGCCAACGACCCCTGCGGATGGGCCAAGGCCCACGCCAGGACCGCTGCGGCGGCCGCCAGCAGGACCCCGGCGGCCACCGTGCGTGCGCGCGTCACTGGCGCCGCCGCACCGCCCACACCGCGCCGGCACCGATGATGACGACGGCGCCCACGAAGAACGGCCACACGGGGACCCCGTCGTCGGCCGAGGTGTCAGCCGGGGCGGCCGCGGGAGGTCCCGGCGTCCCGGTCCCCTGCACACTCAGCTCGAACGACCACGACCCGTTGACCACGTGCCCGTCGGCCGAGGTGGCCCGGTAGTTCACGGTGTATCGCCCGGACGGCCCGAGCGGTCGCACGCCGACACGCAGGACGGCGCCCTGGACCTCCGGTTCACCGGTCGACCACAGGTTGCCGTCGGGGCCGACGACGGTCATCGCGGCGAACTGCGTCTGCATCGCTTCGCTGAACGTCGCCGACACCGACGTCGGCGTCTCCGTCAGTCGGGCGTTTTCGGCCGGGTCCGCGGCGATGCGGGTCGCGTGCGCGGACGCGGTGCCCGCACCGGCCAGCGCCCCTGCGGCCACCCAGGCGATCACGAGCACACCGACGGCAAACCTCCTCATGCCCGCCGCCTCGAAAGAAGCGCCACAGCGAGCGCGATGGCGGCCACGCCCAGCGCCCCGCCGGCGAGCCACCGCGTTCCGGTGTCGGTTGTCGGCGGCGTACCCGTGCTGGTCAACTCCAGCGCCGGCGCTGGGTGCTCGGGTTCGGTGCCGTCGGCTGTCGCGGGCTGGCTCCAGTGCACGACGGTGCCGTCGTCGTAGGTCTGGGTGGCGGGGAAGCTCACCGAGTCGTCGTCGGGAAGCTTGACCGAGGCGCGGAACAACGCGAACTGGTCGGGCGAGATGCCGGTTCCCGGCGCCGCCGTCCAGGTGATTGAGCGGACGGTGCCCGCTGCGGTGTCACGGTCCAGCCGGGCGGTCCACCCCGACATGACCTCTGTCCGCACCGACGTCAGGTTCGGCAGCTCCACGGTCAATTCCGTTGTGAGGGCACCGGTATCGGATTCACCGGGGACCCGAAACGTGAGCATCGCGTAATCGCCGCGGTCCGCGTGGTCCGCATCCACGCGGACGTGGGCCGAGGCGGTGCCGGCGAGCGCGATCGTCGACGCTGCTGCGGCGACGGTGATGAGGGCGCGCAGGGGCGCCCTGGTGATGGTTCTCATCGAATGGGCTTTCTGTGTCGTGGGGAAGTCGATCAGCGGGCGAGGCTGACCGGCGGGCCACGATGAGACACCGACGCGGCGAGAAGCAGCGCGGAGCGAAGCGGTTGTTCGGCACGATGAGCGCTGCAGCGCGCCTCCGGCGGAACCGGTGCGCGCACGATCCGCACCGCCACCCGCACCGCGCGCGACACCGCCCGGCACAGGCGGTCGCCGGCCGCGATCAGCACTGCGCCCACTCCGACGGCCAGCACGTGCGCGACCACCATCGTCGTGCTCGGCGGTGCGTGGGTATGCCCGGTGACGCCGAGCAAGATGTGGCCGACGACCTGTCCCGACGCCAAGATCCCCAGCAGCACAGGAATTTCCGAGGCCCGCGAGAGACCCGCGATCAGCGCACCGATGGTCGCGGCGAGGATGGCCATCGCAACCGTCGCCGCCCCGGTCGGTAACTCGGCACCGCCGTATCCGTGTGCGGCCGCGGCGAGCGTCGCCGTCAGCAGCCCCGAAGCCACGCCACGAAGGCGTGCCGCGAGACCGGTGGGCGACATGGACCGCTCAGCTCACGCCGAGCCGAGCCATCAGGTCGGCGTCGATTCCGTCGAGTTGCTGTTCGATCGAGGCGTGCGCCGCCTTACGTCGTGCCGGCGGCATGTGCTCGGCGGCGGCCACGGCGGCGGACAGGTCGCCGAGCCGCTCGGTGATCGCACCGACGAATTGTTTGGTCTCGGCGTCCTTGGGCTTCTTCTCGGCGACGAGGCGCAACGACTGCTCGGCGCCGGCGATGCGGGCCGACAGCTGGGCGCCGTACCCGTTGAACTGACCGACCTGGCTGAGCGGAACCCCGAGCCGGTCCGCGCGGCGCTGGTCGAGGTAACCGCGCGCGGTGATCGACGCGCGGTAAGCGACCGGCACCACGATCGGGGCGAGCAGCCGTGTCACGGTCAGCACCCGCCGAATCCGGCCGGGGGAGAAGAGCTTGCCTTCGCGCGCGGCCTTCAGTTGCGTCTCGGCGACTTTGAGCGCCGCCCGGTCACTATCGCGCTGCGCCTTGAGCTGGGCCTTGAGTGCCCTGGTCTCCGCACGGTTGGCGGCCTTGATGCGACGGGCCTCGTTCTTGGCGGCCAGCTTGGCCTCCAGTTTCGCCTTGGCCTTGATCGCGCGGGCCTCGGCCCTGCGGGTGGCGCGGGTTTTGCGTCGCTTGAACAGGCTCATCCCGGCTTGCCTCCCAATGGTGTTTCCGGCCGCTGACGTCGTCGCTGTGCGGGTTGTCGGTGCAGCACAACCCTATCGTTGCGAGCTCGTGGGCTGCGGGCGGCTCGATGCCCGCGGGGCCGCTGCGGATACGCCTTGGCTGGACCGCGCATTACGGGCATGCTTATACAGAACCGCAAGTTCGCGAACTTGAAGCCAAGAAGCCGCCCGTCAAGACGGCGGACAGCGGATAGTGGACTGGTCGGAAGGGGGATCCATGCCAGCTAACCGCCGTGTCACCCGAGCGGTCGGGGCCGTGCTCGAACTGGCGCCGCGGCACGGGGAGGTGTCGCTGACCCGGCTCGTCGAGGCGGTGAGCGAAGACCGCAATCGACGCATCGAGCTCAAGATGGCCGAGCTGCCGCCCGGTGTCTGTGGGCAATGGCGCCAGTACAACGACCACGATGTCTTCCTGATCCAGAAGGGTCTGCCCGCGTGGGACCGCACGCTGGCCCACGAGCTGGGGCATCTGGTGCTGGGCCACGACGGCATCCCCGTCGCGCAGGCCGCCGAGCAGAGCACGGAGTTCGCCAGCTCCGATCTCATCAGCTACATGCTCAACCAGCGGACCGGTTGTATGGGACCCGCCGGTGAAGCGGCCGAGCAGGAGGCGGAGGATTTCGCGGCCCTGCTGCTCTACCGCCTCGGCAGGCTGCCGTCGGACCGTTCGTCGATCGTCCAGGTGCGGCTCGGAGAGGCGTTTGGTTGATCGTCTGGGTGATCGCCGGTCTGCTCGGACTGGCCACCGGCCTACGCATCGGGTGGGCGCTGGTCAATAAGCAGAGCCTGGTGAGCACCGCGATGATCCTCGCGTTGGCCAGCCTGGCGTTGATCGCCGCCCTGAACTGGCAGCCGTTGACGCTGCTGATCGACCGGCTCCTGCCCTGGCCCAACATCTCGCTGGGCTTGTCCCAGATCGCGCTCGTCGCCTGTGCCGCGGGCAGCTGCGTGATGATCACCTCCGCGTCGTCGGTGCGTAAACCGGCGACGATCCGCAGGATCGCCATGGCGCAGTACGCCGTCGCGGCGGTGATCGCCGTGGTGACGGCGCTGGCGTTCTTCGCCGCGGGACGGCAGCCCGAGATGTCGGCCCAGGAGTTCCTGCAGCGCAATCTGAGCGAGGGCGGGAACTCGTTGCCCTGGCTGCTGCCGCTGCTGTACGTGCTGCTGGCCTTGTCACTGGTCTCCTGGGCGGGACTGCGCTACTCGAATCGCAGCCGCCGTGGCCGGGCGCTGTTCGTGTTCACGCTCGGCATCGTGCTGATCGCGGTCGCGGCCGCCTTCTTCTTCCTGCGCGCCGTGAACCGCAGCGGGCCTGTTGGTGTCGGCGCCGCGGCGACGCTCCTGGGCTGCGCGATGGTGGTCGTCGCCGCGGGATCACTGCTGCCCAGCATCGAGGACTGGTTCGGCGCTCGTCGCGAACTGCGGGCGATCCAACCGATACTCACCGAGCTGGGCCGCAGGCACCCCGACATCGGTATCGGGGTCCGGCCACGCGGTCCGCTGGTCTTCCGGGTCGCCGAGCGGATGTCGTTGATCTCCGATGCCCTCTACCTGGAAGCCACGGCCGCCGAGTACCGCCGCAAGCTGCGGGTGGACCCCGCCGGCGCGGTGACCGGTGACGAGGCCGAGGACGACGCTGAACTCGAATCGCCACCCGTTCCGCCGCAGGAACAAGCGAAGGCGATAGCCGAATGGATCCATTCCGGAATCGACGGCGCCGCGGAGGATCAGCGCGTCGACTTTCCCGGCCTGGGTTGGCTCAACCAACCCAGCGAGTACTCAGACCGCGAGTGGATTCTGGAGATCGCCGAGCAGTACCGCGCGTTGACCCGCCGCGGTGCCGCGGCGGGTCAAGCAGCGTAGCTGGTCTGGTGGCCGCGCTTCGCCAGCTGGGGCGGGCGGGCCGGGTCGGGCTAATCGTCGAGATGCTCGCGGCGACGCAGCTCATCAACCTTCTGGACGATGTCCTGCTGGGCCTCCGGCGACAGGCCGACGGTACGCGCGGCAATACGCCGGACACCCTCGTCGCGCATGCTGGCGAGCCAGGTCAGCTCCTTGTCGAGCTTCTCGTAGTACTCGTCGTCGGTGAAGTAGGCCGGCTTGATCCGGAAGAAGTTGGCAAGAGCCGCCATGGTCGTTGCCGAGGGGTTCGTGCGGTTGCCGGAGCGCAGCTGCGAGAGGTACGGAGCGGACATGGTGACGCCCTCGGCCTTCAGCGCCGCGATCACCTCGGCGGAGGTGTGCGGGCCGCGTCCCGGCGGGTAGACCGTGTCAAACAGCCGGTTCAAGCGAGCGGCGAACGTCGTGCTCATCGATAGGACCTCCACATGCATTGGACGAGCGGTGTACAAGCGGCGTATTTGCTGATCATCGTAGCGAGTGTTGTGGCCACAACCAAGTGCAAACCCGGGAAAAGTTGTTCAGCTCCCTCGTCAGCGCTCGCTACGTTGCCGGCTTAGCCATTCGAGGACGATCGGAACGTGTGCCGACGGCTCTACCATACGGTGCGACGAAGCAAACTACTGCGACTCTGACAAACCAATTTTGCCGGGCTGCCAGGTAGGGCGGCCGGTGTCAACCCCCTGAGCGCCGCCGGCAACATCGTTTGCATACATTCGGGCGGTTCACGGCGTTTGCCAAATAATTTACGCGTGGTCGCGGGACGCTCGGGGCCGAATACGCAGGTGGTGTCAGGTCGGCCGGGTCGACGGCTCTTCTGCGGCGGCCTCCGCGGGCACCCTGCGCCGCCGGACGAGCCAGGTCACCAGCACGGCGACCGTTACGGAGGCGGTGACGCCGACGGCGACCCAACGCAGTCCTAACGCACCGTCGAGCAGCATCCACAGTCCGAACAGCAGGAACAGGACGCTGGCCAGACCGTGCAGGAACGCCTCGGGCAGTCGCTTGTGCATCAACCTGCCGGCCGCGATGGCGGCGCCGTCGGCCAGCACCATGCCCGCCGTAGCGCCGATCCACACACCGGCCCAGTTCCGGTCGCTGGCCAGCGCCACGGTGGCCAGCATCGTCTTGTCCCCGAGTTCGGCGAGGACGAACGACGAGACGATCGCGGGCACCACGTAACGCGGCTCGGCGATGCGAATCTCTTCGTCGTCGCCCTTCTCGCGCCACGTCCACACCGCGAACAACAGGAACGCGATGGCGGCGACGAACGCGATGGGGCGTTCGGGCAGCGTCATGCCGAGGAAGTGCCCGATGGCCACCGACAGGCCGTGCACGAGCATCGCGGCGATAGCGACACCCGAGAGCACCACCCACCATCGGTGCCGCAGCGAGTAGGTCATGGTGATCAGCTGGGATTTGTCGCCGAGTTCGGCGACGAACACGACGGCGAGACTGACCAGGATGGCGGCGAGCATTCGGACGACCCTTTCGACGCGTCGCCGACGATCCGGAGCTTCCCGCCCCGCCGGCTTCGGTCGAAGGTCTCGCCCACCACACGCGGTGTGGTTCGTCGGCCGGGCTTGCGCCAGTATGTCGACACGACGATTGGGGGCTACTCCCCTTCGCTTACTGAACCGACCCTAGCCGCGGTTACGCGGATGCGCCAGCGCCACAGTGTTTTCGGGCGGCCGAATTCGCCGTTCAGGGACCCGAATCGAATGCTTCGAAAGCCCTTATGCCGCAAGCAGCATCGCGAGGATCGCGGTGTCCGGATGGCTGATCGGGTCGACACCGACGCGGCTCACCATCGAGGTCACCGTTCCGTCCACTTCGGCTTCCACCCACGCGGCGCGGTGCTCGAGGCCGAGATGTGGGAGGCCGGGCAGCAGTACGCAGCCGGACGCCGCGCCGTTGCACTCGGGAAGTGACGGCGTGGTTTCCGAAGGGGGATGCAGCATCAGCAGGGCCGGCGGCTGGTGCTCGGCGAAATAACCTGGCGGCACCGCTGATTCGCCCACCACGGTGCCCTCGGCGACGACGAGGCCGACAGTGTTGGGTTCGGGCTCGTCGGGCAGCTCTTCGTGGGCGCCGAATATCGTTGTCGTGGAGAGTAATCCGGGGAGCGACGCGACGCGGACGGCGACCATGAGCAGCTGCGCCCATTCTTTGGTTGAGTCCGGCCATCGGCCCGAGATCACGAAACCCTTGAGTGAACCGCGTGAATGAAAGGGGGCGACTTCGATCGCCTTACCCGACTCCCTCTCCATATCGCCTCCGCGCCATCGGTGTTCGGACGCCGGCCCCAGCCGACTGATGGCCCGACACGCCAGTGGGTCGATTTGCTCAGCATGCGGCAGAACTTGGCTGGCACGCAAGAGGACACGACTGCTAACTGCCGGAATCGTTTCGGGCAGTCCACAGCACGCGATACGACCCGGCCGCCGAGATCCAGCCGAAATCATGCGAGTCGGCGGCGCCGGGTGCGCCCGGATTGTCCGAGCGGGCTTCAAAGATCACGCCGCGGCCCGCGCCATATACATCACCGACCCGCTTGACGAGCCACCGCCTGGATTGACGCGGATCCCGGAACACTCTTAGCTGGCCCCGCCGAATGCGGCCGCCCCGCATGGCCAGAAGCCCGTCGCCGGGTGCAACCGTCGGACGCATCGAGTCGTCCACCACTCGGAACAGCCACAGCGGCCAGCGTCGCGGTGTCTGGTTGCGGCGCACACCCAAAGGGTAAGTTAGGACTCATGCTGCATCGATTGTTCAACAACGCAACCCCCGCCCATGCCCATTGCGATCTGTACTGCGGCGTCTACGACCCCGCGCAGGCCAAAATCGAGGCGCTCTCGTGCTTGAAGACGATCCAGAAGTATCACGACTCAGACGATGAGCACTTCCGCGCGCGCGCCATCATCATCAAGGAGCGCCAGGCCGAAGAGGTCAAGCATCACCTGATGGTGTTGTGGGCCGACTTCTTCACCAAGGATCACTTCGAGCAGTTCCCCAACCTGCACCAGCTGTTCTGGGACGGCGTGCACGGCGCGGGCGACGTCAAGAAGTCGCTCGACGTCGCGGTCGCCGAGAAGCTGCTCAAGACGATCGACGAGATCGCCGACATCTTCTGGCAGACCGACAAGGGCAAGCAGATGGGTGTCTATCCGCCCGCCTGACACACCTGCCCGACACCGAAGAGCCGCCGAGTCATTGACCGGCGGCTCTTTCGTATCCGAGATTCGAGGCGGGCGTTCGTCAGTACAGGACGATGAGCGCGAGCACGACCAGGAGCACCAGCGCGATCACGCCGGCGCGCAGGAACGCCATCAATTGGGTGCGGGTGTAGGCGGTCGGCGTCGACGACTGCCATTCCGTGGGTGGCATTGCCGAACCCGGACCCATCGAAGACGTCATGAACCCCTCCTGACCTGCGTCTTTAAAGTCTTCCCCCGGTGAGATCGATCACAGCTTTGCCAGCTGTGACGCCGATCATAACCCCTGATGTGTCGCCGGGAAAATCGGCTCACATGTGCCGCCGTCGGCGCCGTGCGGCCACGCTTTGCGGTTAGTTCGGCTAGGGATTTCGCTCGCCAGTCGAGAATCTGTTGATGGGACCGCCGGATAACCGACGGCTTATCCACAGTTTTCCTCAGGGAAAACACAGATTCAGCGGCTCACGGCGGGTTCTTCGACGTGGCGGGCCTGTGGATGAACCTGTGGAAATTGTGGATAGGTCGGCATTGCTGTCGGCGCGCGACGCCCGAGGGCATGTCAGCATTGAGGCATGGACGAGGCTGAGTACGCGCAGGCCGACATCGCCGAGGTGCCGACGACGTTCGGACCGGGAGCGGTCCTTATCGATGTCCGGGAGGACGACGAGTGGGCTCGCGGTCACGCACCGGACGCGCGGCACATCCCCATGGGTCAGGTCCCCGCACGCCTCGCGGAGATCGACACCGAGGCCCAGGTGTACGTGATCTGCGCCGCCGGAGGGCGCTCGCAGCGGGTTGCGCAGTACCTGGCCAGGAACGGCTACTCGCCGATCAACGTCAACGGTGGCATGTTCGCCTGGGCCGGAGCGGGCCGTCCGGTCGTCACCGACGGCGGTGGCCCGGGCGTCGTCTGACGGATCGTCGCTACCCTGGTCGAATGGTCGGGCGAGGAATGCCGATCCCGCGCAGGCGAGGAGCGAAAATGATCCCGCGCACGCAAGGAGCGAAATGATCCAGGTGTGTTCCCAGTGTGGAACCCGGTGGAACGTGCGCGACCGCCGCAGGACGTGGTGTCCGCGCTGCAACGGTTCGTTGATGCCGCCGTCGGCGCCCGCACCGGCCGCGGACGCCCAATGGAGTGCCCGTCCGCCCGGTCCGGCCGGACCCGGTCCGGGCACCGGGTCGCGGCCGCAGCTGCCGCCCGGCTATCGCTGGGTCGCGGTGCGGCCCGGCGCACCGCCGCATCCGCGGCGTCCCCGGCGGGTCCTCGGCCCGACACCGCGCTACGCGACCATTCCGCGGTGGGGGCTCGTCGACCAGATCGCACCGGTCGATCAACAGCAGGAGGTGGCGCGCGGCGGGCCGTCGTCGGGCATGCTGCGCGGCACCCTGTGGCTGACGATGGCGGTCCTGGGCGCCGCGGCCCTGATCCACCTGGCGCGCTACGCGCTGCTGATCATCAACCGCACGGTGTTGCTGCCTCCGTGGATCGCCGCGATCGCGACGTGGTTCGGCGTCGTGCTCAGCGTCGTCGCCGCGTTCATGGTGGTGGCGAGCCTGATCATGCTGACCAACTGGCTGATCGCGCGACGCGCTGCCGCGTACGCGTTTCGGGGGGCCACCGATCCTCGACCGTCCTGGCGGCTGCAGGCCGGCTGTCTGCTGCCGTTCGTCAACCTCTTCTGGGCGCCGGTGTTCGTCATCGAGCTGGCGGGCGTCGAGGAACGGCTCGGCCACCTGCGCCGGCCGATCGTGGTGTGGTGGCTGGCGTGGATCGCCAGCTACGCGGTGTCGATCTGGTCGATCGCGACCAGCTTCACGCGCGATGCGCAGGGCATCGCCGACAACACCATGACCACGATGATCGCGTACCTGCTCGCGCTGGCGACCCTCCTGCTGGCCGAGAAGGTCGTTGCGGGGTTCGAGCGCCGCCCGGTCGAGCGGCCGAGCAAGCGCTGGGTGATCGTCCCCGACGACGGCTCGCGTGCCGAGGATCAGCCCGAGCAAGAGGTTCCGGTTGAGTCCCGAGGGCAGGACCCGGCAGCATAGGTCGTATGACTGGCGACTCCGAAGCCGCCGACACCGCGGCTTCCGGACCGACGCTCGGGGGCCATCCATTCGTCGTGGCGCACCGTGGCGCATCGGCCGACCGTCCCGAGCACACGCTCGCGGCGTACGAGCTTGCGCTCAAGGAGGGCGCGGACGGCGTCGAATGCGATGTGCGGCTCACTCGTGACGGCCATCTGGTCTGCGTACACGACCGCAGGGTCGACCGGACGTCGAACGGAACCGGCCTCGTCAGTGACATGACGCTCGCCCAGCTGCGCGAGCTGGACTTCGGCGGCTGGCATCCCAGCCGGAATGCTGTTGAGGCGCAAGGCGATACCGGATTGCTCACGCTCGAGGACCTGATCTCTTTAGTGCTCGACTGGAACCGGCCGGTCAAGCTGTTCATCGAGACCAAACATCCCGTCCGGTTCGGCGCTCTGGTGGAGAGCAAGGTGCTGGCGCTGCTGCACAAGTTCGGTATCGCCGCGCCGGCATCGGCCGACCTGGCGCGGGCGGTGGTGATGTCGTTCTCGGCCGCCGCGGTGTGGCGGATCCGTCGTGCGGCGCCGATGTTGCCCACGGTGTTGCTGGGCGAGACGTCGCGGTATCTCGGCGGTAGCGCGGCGACGACCGTGGGCGCCACCGCGGTGGGGCCCTCGATCGCGACGCTGCGTGAGCATCCGGAACTGGTCGACCGCGCGGCCGCACAGGGCCGGGCGATGTACTGCTGGACCGTCGACCATTTCGAGGACGTCCGTTACTGCCGCGACCTCGGGGTGGCCTGGGTCGCGACCAACCATCCCGGCCGCACCAAGGATTGGCTGCAGAACGGTCTGGCGGGCGCGGGGCGCGACTAGTTAGAGACTCCCGCCCGCGGCCTTCGGCGCAGCGCTGTCCGCCGCCGAACCCAGTTCGCGCGCGACGAAATCCTCCAGATGGAACAGGTTGGCGCCGGCCCGGTCGGCGATGCGCACCAGCGTCGTCATCTGCGCGACCTCCTCGACCTGCTCGCCGAGGAACCACTGCATGAACTGCTCGCCGAGATAGTCGCCCTCGTCGCGGGCCACACCGGCCAACCGGCTGATCTGCTCGGTGACCGTACGTTCCTGGTCGAGGGCCAGGGCGAGCGCGTCGCGCGGTGTGGCGAAGTTGTTGCGCACCGGGTCGACCCCGGGAATCTCGACCTCGACGTCACGGTCGAGCAGGTACTGGACCAGCATCATCGCGTGATTGCGCTCTTCGACGGACTGGCGGTAGAAGTGCTTGGCCAGCTGCGGAAGGTCCGCGCCGTCGAAGTGAACGGCGATCGCAAGATATTGCTGCGCGGCACCGAATTCGTTGCGGATCTGCTCTTGCAGAAGGGCGTGGAATTTCGTGTCGGACGCTTCGGCAGTGGTCATGGCAGCGACGATATCGCAGGTCAGACGGCATTGTCAGTGAAGGGCGACCTAACACAGGCGAGCTTAGCCTAATTGAGCACAGCCTTCGTGATGGCGCTTACAGGATCGAGAATGAGTTTGCTACAGCCACGCTCACGGCTGCGCGTCGAGGACCTCGGCGGGGATGGCGGCGTCGGTGCGCAACGCCTCGAACAGCTCGCTCGAGAGCTCCTCGTCCCACACCACGACCGAACCCACGTCACCGCTGGTGTATTCGCCGATGGGCACGGTCGTGGTCAGCACGTCGCCGTGCATGGCCCAGGCGAGGCGGGCCAGGTTCCAGACGTGGTCACTCTCGTTGACGGTGACGGTGCGCGTTGCCGCGCGCGCCATGGGATACCACCGCAGCGGGTTGAGCAGAACGGACGGGCTGGTGGCGCGGTGCAGCAGGGCCTGCATGAACTCCTGCTGGTGGCGCATGCGGTCCAGGTCGGCGCGCGGCGTGGCCCTGGAGCGGACGAATCCGAGTGCGCTGCGACCGTCGAGTTCCTGGCATCCGGCGGGTAGGTCGATCCCGGCGAGCGGGTCGCTGATGGGTTCGGTGGGGCACACTTGCACCCCGCCGACGGCGTCGACCATGGTGGCGAACCCGCCGAAGCCGATCTCGGCGTAATGGTCCATCCGCAGCCCGGTCGCCTCCTCGACCGTCTGGGCGAGCAGCTGGGCGCCGCCCAGGGTGAACGCGGCGTTGATCTTGTCGCTGCCGTAGCCCGGAATCGACACGTACGAGTCGCGGGGGATCGAGACCATCGTCGCCTTGGTGCTCGAGGTGATGCCGGGGATGTGCACCACCAGGATGGTGTCGGTGCGACCGTCACCGAGGTCACCTCCGGTGGTCCACTCCGCCTGCTGTTCGGGGGTCAGATCCTGGCGGCTGTCCGAGCCGACCAGAAGCCACGTGGTTCCCGCGCCCGACGCGGGACGGTCGGGGTAGTCGACCAGCGCGCTGGTGCGCTGCAGCGACGAGTCGATCCAGAGCCCACCCGCCACCACGCCCACGACGGCCAACAGCAGGACGACCAACAACAGGCGTCCCCAATGCCGTTTGCGCCGTGTTCGTTTCGGCTTCGGCGGGGCAGGTGCGGTCGGCGCCGGTGCGTCGCGGCGGCGGGGCCGGCGGTCCGACGAGCACGAACCTGGTGCGCGCGTTCGGTTCGTCGACGACGTCGGACGCCAACGCCGCGAGTCCGTAGCGCTTGGTGGCCAGCGCCGTGCTCACCCCCGCGTCGGCGCGGCACTCGGCGACGTCGTTGGCCGCCGCGGCGTTCGAGTTGGCGGGCACCACCCGCGCCGACGGCAGATGCTCGGCAAGCCAGTTGCGCACCTGTGCGGCCGCGACGGGGAAGGCGGCGATGGTCGCGACCTCTTCGACCGCTGTCCCATCACGGACGGCGATCGTGAACGACACGTCGAGCGTGAGCTCGGCGAAGATCTGCAGCGGCGTGCCGGTCGCCAGCCCGTCCAGCGTCGGAAGCACCGAGCCCTCGATCGAGTTCTCGATCGGCACGCAGGCGTAGTCGGCACGCTCGTCGCGCACCGCTGCGAGCGCGCCGATGGTGCTCTCGCACGGGACCGGGGTCACCTCGTCGGCGCCTGCCCCGCCGGGCAGCATTCCGCCCCCCGCCATCTTGAGCAGCGCCGCCTCGGTGAACGTCCCTTCGGGTCCGAGATAAGCGATGCGCGGCACAGGTCAACACTATCGGGTCACCCCGGTAATGCCGTTCCGCTGCACGAAAGCCTTGCGGGATCCGTCGATCGGTAGTTAAGTTAGGCTCACCTTATCTTGAAGGAGGCGCGATGGCGACAACGGTCACGGCACCGACAACGGCCGAGCGGATCCGCAGCGCGTGCGCCAAGGCGGGCGGCGCGATGCTCGCGATCGAGGGCTGCGAGAACGGCGGCCCCACCGAGACACCCGTCCACCACCTACTCGACGACGGCTCGTTCGCGATCACCGTCCCCGCGGACAGCGCGGTGGCCGCCGCGGCCGTCGGGGCCGGAGTCGGCGGGGTGCAGGCGGTGCTGGAGATGACGGACTACGCGCCGCTGCCATTGCGCGAGCCGGTGCGCTCGCTGGTGTGGATCCAGGGACGCCTGCACGACATCCCCGCGGGTGAGGTGTCGGCCCTTCTCGACCTGATCGCCTCGGAAGACCCCAATCCGGCCCTGCTGCAGGTGAACTCCGGGCCCGCCGACGGCGACCAGGGATACACGCTTCTGCGGCTGGAGATCGACTCCGTCGTCGTCGCCGATTCCACGGGCGCCGAGTCGGTCGGCGTGAGCACGCTGCTGGACGCGCGGCCGGACCCGTTCTGCGCAATGGAGTCGTGCTGGCTGCAGCACATGGAGTCGGCACACCGCGATGTGGTCGAGCGGCTCGCCAGCCGACTCCCGATGTCGTTGCGCCGCGGCCGTGTTCGGCCGCTGGGGCTGGACCGCTACGGCGTGCAGCTGCGGGTGGAGACGGACGACGGCGACCACGACGTGCGGCTGCCGTTCACCCGGCCGGTCGACGACGTCACCGGCTTGAGCCAGGCCATCCGCGTCCTGATGGGCTGCCCGTTCCTCAACGGGCTGCGCGCACGGAAACTCTGACCGCACTACCGTAGCTCCGGTGACCGGCGCCCCCGACGAGCTCACCGACCCCGCCCGCCGGGCCCTGCGCATCGAGATCATCGTCGTGCTGGCGGTGACGTTCGGCCTGTCGGCCTACAGCGCGCTGCTCAACCTGATCGAGTCCGTCCTGCTCGGTCTGTCCGGACAGGTCATCGCGCTCAATCCGCGCCGGTCCCCGTTCGACCTCATCGACCTCGGGCTCAACCTCGTCTGGGTGTTTCAGCTGTCAGCATGGGGCGCGCTGGCGATATATCTGTTGTGGCGCAGCGGAATTACGCTGCGCTCGATCGGGTTGGGTCGGCCCCGATGGCGTCCCGACCTGCTCGGCGGGATCGGCCTCGCGGCGCTCATCGGGGTGCCCGGCCTCGCGCTGTATCAGATCGCGCGGCTGCTCGGCATGAACGCGAACGTCGAGCCGGCCGAACTGTACGACACCTGGTGGCGGATACCGGTCCTGCTGTTGACCGCGTTCGCGAACGGGTGGGCCGAAGAGGTGATCGTCGTCGGCTACCTGATCACCCGACTCCGGCAGTTGCGGGTGAGCCCGGTGACCGCCGTCGTCGCCACCAGCGCACTGCGCGGTCTGTACCACCTCTATCAGGGCTTCGGCGCCGGCCTGGGCAACCTGGCGATGGGAGTGGTGTTCGGCTACGTCTATCTGCGCACGGGCCGGCTGTGGCCGCTGATCGTCGCGCACGCGCTGATCGACGCTGTGGCGTTCGTCGGGTATGCGCTCGCCGCAGGTCATCTGGGCTGGTTGCGGTGAACAACCGCGCTTGCGACGTAGATTCTGATAGGTGACCGACAACCGGCAACCGCCCCGCGGGTTCGAGCCGCCGCCGCGGCCGCGCCGGGAGCCGTCACAGGTGATCCGCCGAGACCCCAACTACCGGCCGCCCCCGCCGCACCAACCCGCACCGCCGATGCCGATCTCGGCGTAATGGTCCATCCGCAGCCCGGTCGCCTCCTCGACCGTCTGGGCGAGCAGCTGGGC
>NZ_LZJE01000396.1:0-13011 GCF_001666865.1 Mycobacterium sp. E136 | reverse complement strand
CGAACGAGCCATACCTCATCGTTTCGTGCCCAACAGTCAAGACCAAGCACCGCGACCGGCATTTCGCAACAGCCACCACGTGAGGGCGATCAATCCGTTAGGTGCCAACCACCCCGGGGTCGTTCGCCCAGGTGTCAGAAACGCCGATAAGCCACATTATGTCAAGTTTTGTGGAGTCGGCGGCCCTGCCCCGCATATCTGTCGTGTGCCTCGTACTCGCTGTTCTTTCTCGTTATAACTGGCGGTTTTCGCAAAATAGCTGGCGGACTTCGGCGTGTTGCCGTTTTCTCAGTAAATCTGGCGGTACTGTCGGACCGCGCCTGTAACCTCCCCGGCAGGTGGTTCAAAGGGGGCCAGATGGCAGCTCCACGTCTGCGTTCGCTACCGCGGAACGCCACAGACGTTACGCGTGTACTGGCGTGCCTTGACAGGACCGTTCAGAATCTACCGCTGTCGGCCGCTGGATCAGGGCAGATAGAGCGAGCCACCCCGATCCGTCAGTTCTTCTCCTGGCCAGGCAAACGTAACTACGAGGGCCTGTACTGGTCGAGCACAAATCGTGGACATGTGGACTTCGAGTCCCTCCTTGAACGTGAGTACCTACTGTCGGCAGATTCGGAGGCCGACATCGTTGCCATCGCGGCCCAACCGTTGGCACTGCTCTGGCCACGAGGCACGAGAGGTCACCACGACCATGTACCTGACTTCTTCGTCCGACTCTCTAACGGCGACGGACGGGTTGTTGACGTTAGGTCTCCGGAGCGAGTCGCGACGAACGCCGAGCAGTTCGCCCTGACACGCAAGGCATGCGACGAAATCGGTTGGCAATACGAGGTCTTTACCGGACTTGCGTCAGAGCACGCGCACAACCTCCGCTGGCTCGCCGGATACCGGCATGACCGCAATGCTCCCTCCGCTGTCACTGCAGAGTTGATCCGGGACTGCTTCGAAAGGCCACGTCCACTGCAAGACGGTCTCCAACGCCTCGGCGCGGCGACGTGTCTGAGCGCCGACGTCCTAACGGCCAACGTGCTGCACCTGATATGGCGTCAGGTTCTGTTCACGGATCTGAGCCGGGTGTTGTCGATGACCAGCGAGGTCTGGGCATGAAGTCTGTTCGCCTATTCGACTGTCTGCAATATGACGGCCGGACCTGGCAGGTCGTAGCCCAGGACGGACCGGAACTTGCTCTGAAAGACCTTATGTCAGGCCGAATTCGCCGGATTGGAGTGGCCGAACTGCTCGGTGACGGGAGCTTTCTTCCGGACGTCCCAGACCGGCTACCCCGCCTTGACTCGGCAGCGATCTTGGAGACGCTCGATATCGATGCCCGCGAACGCGTACTGTTCCTTCGTCACCATGTCGTTGAAGTGCTCACCGGCACAACGCCAGCGGATCTCGACGGCTATAGCGCAGAAGATCCACCGCGGCCCCGCCGAGAGTACGACCCCAAGCTGCCACTCAAGGACCGAATTGCCGCGAAAGTGGCCGAGCTCGCAGCGGCTAGCACTCCGATTGGCTTCAGAACTCTGGAACGTCACATCAAGGCGTATCGCGATGAAGGGGTTGCCGGCCTGATCGACCGACGCATACAGAGGCAGGCCTCCCCGACCGGTCGAATTGAGCCAGCTGTCGCATCTCTGCTCGAAAACGCCGTAAAGGCGCAAACGAACCTCTCGACCGGCACGCGCTCTCGTGTCATCAAGCAGGTCAGCGTAGAAGCTACCCAATTGGGCTTGCCGCTCCCCTCGCGTTCGACTCTGTATCGCGCGCTCGACAATCTCGAGAAATCTCGACATCCCTTCGGAAATGCGACAACTCGGCGAACACAAGCTAACCGGCCGAACCGAACATGGGGGCGCCAGGCACCATCGCGGCCAGGCGAACTCACCGAAGTAGACAGCACGCCAATGGATCTGTTGGTCATATACCCCGATGGGTCCACTGGACGCGTGGACCTGACGGTAATGCTCGACATCGCCACGCGAACCTTGTGCGCAGCGATTCTGCGGCCCGTCGCTACCAAGAGCGTAGATGCCGCAGTACTTCTCGCCCGGGCGCTCACGCCGCTACCAATGCAGCCCGGATGGCAACCATCCGTGGCGTTTTCACGTTCCATCCTCCCCGCCGGCATGATCCAGGGCGACGAAGAAATTCGGACCAGCGTTGCCGCAAAGCCCGTGATCGTGCCAGAGTCGATCACCGTAGACCGAGGCAAGGTCTACGTCGGCTCCACTTTTCTCAATGCCTGCGAGCGATTGCAGATCAGCGTGACCAAGGCTGCGCCCCGCACGCCTACGGATAAACCCCATGTTGAAAGAGTCTTTGCGGCGATCAACAGCGGATTCACCCAATACCTCGCTGGGTACGTCGGACGCAACGTCGTCAACCGCGGCGCATCGCCCCAGGCGGAGGCTATCTGGACGCTGGCCGAGGTACAGAACTTGCTGGATCTCTGGATCGTCGCGGTATGGCAGAACAAGCCCCACCCAGGGCTCCGCCACCCCGCGATGCCGAAGAAGGATCTCACGCCGAACGAGGCCTACGCGGCGCTGGCGTCGGTCGCGCCAACGATCAACATGGCGCTGGATCGTGACGACTACATCGGCTTACTTCCGGTGACCTACCGGACAATCCAGGGCTACGGCATCAACTTCGAAAGCCTGCATTACGACAGCCCAGCGCTGCACCCCTACCGTGGCGTCAAGAGCGGCTTGCCGCTCCCAGCGAACGACAGATGGGAAGTCCGCTATGACCCCTATCGGTTGCAGTCGATCTTCGTCCGTGACCATTTACGTGGCGAATGGATCGAGGCCGAGTGGAGCCTCGCCAAACGGGCGCTGGCGCCATTCTCCCTCGATGTTCTGCGCGCAGCCCGCCGGGCAGTAGAGCGCCGCGGCGACACCCCCAGCGGGGTTGATGTCCTGGCGGAGATCAACCGGATCCAGACCGGTGGTGCACGCACAGCCAAGGAACAACGAGCCGCGAAACGCGACAGCGTGAACAAGCCCGTGGTGCCGCCTCTCTCCCCTGTCACCGACGGAACTCTTTCAGAGGCGGAGACGGAACACTTCGCGAGCGTTTCTGCGGTCAACGAGAGCGCTGCATCCCCACGGCGGCGGCCAGCACCACGCATCGATGACGAGGGTGAGGAGTAGCCGTGGCCGTACCCGATTCGCTGGCGGCGTGGCGGGAGTTCGTCAACCGACGCAACGTCGAGCCCGTGCACCTCACTATGAAGCAAATCAATGCCCTCTCCCCTGCCCGGAAAGATGAGTACGACCAGGACCGGTTCGCGTGGCTTGGGGCGGATGTCGTGTTGGAGACGCCCGACACTGAGGCGTTGACACGCCAGACTCGTGTCCTGATGGCGAGGAACTCCGCGCAGTCCGCCACCGCGCGACGTGGGCTTGCGATCTCCGGATCTGCGGGTCGCGGCAAGTCCACCGCTGCCCTCCTCATCGGTCGTCGGCATGAGCGGATGATGCGCGCCAAGTTCAACCGTTACGACGACGGATTCGCTCCGGTGGTCTATACAGTTGTCCCGCCGGGCACGACGCCGAAGATGATGATGCTTGCGTTCGCCAACTTCCTCGGCCTCCTCGTGCCTAACCGGTCCACGGCACAAGACCTCACCGAGCAGATCGTCGGTGTTATGCGGAGCCTTTCTGTTTCGCTTGTCCTCGTCGATGAGGTACACAACCTCAAGACCAATCACCAGGCGGGAAGCGAAGCCGCTTCAGCACTGAAGGTGTTCTCGGAACGACTTGATGCGACGTTCATCTACGCCGGCATCGACCTGTTGCAGGCCGATTTGTTCGCCGGTCATATGGGACGCCAACTCAAGGGCCGAATGACCGTCCACCAGATGAGGAAGTACGAGTACGGCACGAAGGCGCAACGAGGCAAGTGGGCCGAACTCGTTCTGGGTGTTGAAGCCCTACTCCCCCTCGGACGCCACCCTGCCGGGTCACTCGAAACCGAGGCGACCTACCTCTACGACCGCACCGGCGGTTCCATCGGGTCACTTCGCGCCTTGCTGAACGACGCAGCAATCGCCGCGATTATCAGCGGTGAGGAGCTGGTCAATAGGAAGCTGCTGGATATGACGTCTACCGATTTCGCGGCTGAGGAGGCTGCAGCGCGGACGGTCGCCGTCGACACGGCTTCCCCAACGCCACTGAGGCGGGCGGAATGAGCATGCCACCGCTCCCCGTGCGCACCCGTCTATACCACGGCGAAAACCTGGACTCCTATGTTCGGCGCCACGCCGCCCGGAACTTCTGCATGCCGTCCGATATCGAACATGCCTTGCGGGAACGTGGGGTCGTCCGTTCTAGGCAGCGACGCAATCCTGATCGTCTGCAGGCATGGCGAGACCTCGGTGGGCTTCGATCAGATGCGTTCACCGCGCCCGAGCGCGTGCTCGACCAAGAGGTGACCGAGCGAGCTCTGTGCCGCCGCTGCACCAAGGGTGAGCCCGCTCGCGGAAGGCTCGTGGGCATCGGGCTCGTCTGCGTACGGCACCGGCAGTGGCTCGGCTCGCCGCAGATCGACCTGCACGGCTACTACCCTGCAATCGCCGCAGAGCGACACTTCCGGCGCCACCTGGGCCCCCGCGATGTCCTGCACGATTCCCTGCCGATGCTGATCGGTCGAGAGTGTGCCAGCCCAGCGATCATCGGAGCCAGCGAGATCGACCGTCGTAGAAGCCAATTCGGCATCGACGACGTGAACGCGCTGACGTATCCAGAGCAAGTCAAGATTGCTCGGCTCCTGTCTCGCCCTGGTTTCCTTCTCGCGGCAACCGATCCCGACGCTGGCTCCGCTCAGCGCAATTCGCTGGTCGCGCGGGAAGTGGAGGCGATCCTCCCCGCTTGCGACGATGCGGACCCGTGGCGAGCAACCACCCGGGTGTGGACGGTGATCACGCATCTGACCGCACGCCGGCGAGATGCCCGCATCTACGAGATACCGATGCGCGACACGTACTACAACATCCTGCGGTTTATTGATGCACCTTGAAATGAGAGCCCTCTGCAGGGCAAGGAAGGCGAGACAGCTTGAAAACCGATGATCTTGCGCAGGTCCGCCGCACGCTCTGGGCTGCGGCCGACGAGTTGCGTGCGAACTCGACGCTTTCCCCTGTCGAGTATCGAGGCCCTGTGCTCGGGCTGATCTTCCTCGCCTATGCGGAGTTTCGGTTCGAGCAAGTCCGGCCCGAGTTGGAAGCCAAGGCCACGGCGCGCCGGCCGGTTACACCGGACGACTACCGCGCGAAGTCGGTGCTGTACGTGCCAGATGCGGCCCGTCTCTCGCACCTCGTCGAGCTTCCCGAGAGCCAGATCCTCGGCAAGGCGATCGACGAAGCGATGAAGACCATTGAGGAGGCGAACCCGGAGCTCCGCGACGTGCTGCCGCGGGGGTACCAGCGTTTGGAGAAGTCGACACTCACAGAGCTGTTGCGGCTGTTCGCTCCTCTGCCACGCCAGCTGTCAGGCGATGCGTTCGGCTTGATCTATGAGGACTTCCTGTCGAACTTCGCCGCCAGCGAGGGCCGCCTTGGTGGTGAGTTCTTCACGCCCTACTCGATCGTTCGGCTGATCGTGGAAATCATCGAGCCGTTCCACGGTCGAGTGCTCGATCCAGCGTGCGGGTCCGGCGGCATGTTCGTGCAATCCGCAAAGTTCGTTGAACGACACCATAAGTCGGCTACTCGCGAGCTCTCGGTGTTCGGGGTCGAACAGAAGGAAGGAACGGTTCCACTCGCGAAGATGAACCTCGCCCTCCATGGGTTATCTGGCGATATCCGCATCGGCAACAGCTACTACGAAGATCCCCACAATTCAGTAGAAGCATTTGACTTCGTCATGGCCAATCCCCCGTTCAACGTGGACAAGGTCGACAAAGACAAGCTGTCTGGCGACAAGCGTTTCCCGTTCGGTATTCCCAAGCCGGACAACGCAAACTACTTGTGGATTCAGCTATTTTATTCGGCGTTGAGCGCAAAGGGACGCGCTGGATTCGTCATGGCGAATTCCGCCGGTGACGCGGGGCATTCGGAGCGTGGCATTCGGCAGAAGCTGATCGAATCCGGCGCTGTCGATGTGATGGTCGCAATCGGTACAAACTTTTTCTACACCGTCACTCTGCCCGTGACGTTGTGGTTTCTCGACCGTGGAAAGTTACGGACGAAGCGTGAGGATGAGGTTCTGTTCATCGACGCGCGACACCTTTACCGACAGGTAGATCGTGCGCATCGAGACTTCCTTCCTGAGCAGATCGAGTTCCTCGCCAACGTCGTCCGGCTCTACCGCGGCGAAGAGCTGGAGACCGTGGACGGCAGCGATGCCTTGATTGCCAAGCACTTCCCGGATGAAAAGTACGTCGATGTTCCTGGGCTGTGTAAAGCCGCAAGCCGCTCCGAGATTGAAGCGCAAAACTGGAGTCTGAACCCCGGTCGCTACACCGGAACTGCTGTAGTGGAGGACGACGGCGAGGACTTCGTCGAGACACTCGCCGGCCTGTACGAGGAGTTCTCCCGCCTCAGCGACGAAGCCGATACGTTACGGGCAAATGTAGACACCGCTGTTCAGATGATTCTCGACGCATGAATGGTTCGGAGTGGCGCGACGTCAAGCTTGCTGAACTCGGCCAGTTCTCAAGCGGTAAGCCCATCACACCCGGGCTCGAAGGGCTATATAAAGCGTTCGGAGCCAACGGTGTAATCGGTGGAGCTGATGTGGCAAGGCATCATCACGGTCTTATCATCGGCAGAGTAGGGGCGTATTGCGGCTCCGTGGCCGTCAGCTATGAGCCATTCTGGGCGTCGGACAACACGATTGTGATCGAGCCGCATGACACCGGCGATCTTGACTACCTGTATTACTTGTTACGCGACGCAAACCTCAACCGACATGCAGGCGGGGCCGCGCAACCCTTGGTCACGCAAGGCGCCTTGAAGGCATTGACGTTCCGCGTGCCAGACAGCGCCACTCGGTTGCGAATTGGCAAAGTCTTGCGCATGTTTGATCGATTGATCGAGACGGCCCAGCGGCGGATAGCGGTACTTGAGGATATGGTACGTGCGATCTATCGCGAGTGGTTTATCGACTTTCGATTCCCTGGCCACCTGAACACAAGCGTCGTCGACTCGTCGCTCGGCCGGGCTCCGGAGTCCTGGACATGGAGCACATGCGGCGATGAACTCAACTTCATCGGCGGTGGAACTCCCTCAAAGAAGGTGCCGGAATACTGGGATGGCGGAACGATCGCGTGGTACACACCGAGTGACCTGACGAAGAATCGTTGGCGTTATTCAGCAGAACCCGAGCTGCAAATCACTGAAATGGGTGTCGCCAAGAGCTCAGCGCGTCGCTTCCCAGCAGGTTCGGTGTTGATGACTAGCCGAGCGACCCTCGGCGTTCTTGCCATCGCCACGACGGAGGCGACCACCAATCAGGGGTTCATCGTTGTATTGCCCGACGACCGGTGGTCCCCCGGATTCATGCGCGAGTGGTTAGACGCCCAGGCGCAAGAGCTTGCGGCTATCGCCACAGGCGCGACCTTCAAAGAGATCACCAAGGGAGCATTCAAACGCGTTCGATTCCTGGTTCCAAAGCAGACGGTTCTCGACGCCTACGCGACTGCAACCGAACCGCTCGAGATGGAGATTTTGAACTTGGAGCGCCAGGTGCGATGCCTATCAACGATGCGAGACCTGTTGCAGCCGAAACTCGTCACCGGCCAGGTCGACGTGTCGGCCTTAGATTTTGATGCGATGCTCGAGGGTGCGGTGACGTAAGTGGTTAGGCGGTACACGGAGAGTGGCTTAGTCGAGCGGCCTAGCCTCGGCTTGCTTGAGCAGCTCGGTTGGACGGTCGTCAACGGATTTCAGGAAACATTCGGCCCAGGAGGAACTTTGGGCCGCGATTCGCTGCACGATGTCGTGCTCGTTCATCGGCTCCGCGATGCCTTGCGGGACCTGAATCCACGCATCCCAGATCGCATCCGCGACGAAGCCCTGTCTGCCGTGGTGCGAGACCGGTCGCTGATGAATCAAGTGCGTGCGAATCGCGAAGTCTACGACCTGATCCGTGACGGCTATCGAGCTGAGTGGACGGACGAACTCGGCGAGCATCAGTTCGCAACCGTGCAGTACATCGACTTTCGTGATTCGACGAAAAACGAGTGGGTCGCTGTCCCGCAAATGTGGTTCGCCGGTGACTTGTACCGTCGACGGGCCGATACCGTGCTGTTCGTCAACGGCATCCCATTAGTGCTGTTCGAATTTAAAGACCCGAACCGCCCTGTGAAGGCGGCATACGACGAAAACCTCACCGACTACCGCGACACGATTCCACAGCTTTTTGTGCCAAATGGGCTTATCGTTCTCTCCAACGGACGAGCCGCCAAGGTTGGGGCGACCTACGCGTCGTGGGAGTTCTTTGGTGACTGGACTGTTATCGACGCCCAGGGCAACCGCGGCGTTATCGCCTTGGAGACCGCGATCCGAGGCACCTGCACTCCGCACATACTGCTCGATCTAATCGAGAACTTCGTCGCCTACATCGAGAGGCCCGGCGGTCTGATCAAGACCATCGCCCGCAGCCATCAGTACCACGGAGTCAATGCTGCGATCGACAACCTTTACCAGGCGCGCGCTACGGGCGATAAGCGGCTCGGCGTCTTCTGGCACACCCAGGGTTCAGGCAAGTCACTTTCAATGTTGTGGCTCACACAGAAGGTGCTCCGACAGATCCCGGGCGCGTGGACCTTTGTGATGGTCACAGACCGCACAGAACTCGACGTTCAGTTACACGGTGAGTTCGCCGATGCTGGCGCGATACCTGCGGAGGCCAAGGTTCACGCCTCGTCAATCGCCCACCTGCGCGAGTTGCTCTCCGCCGACCACCGTTACGTCTTCACGCTGATCCACAAGTTTCAAGCCGGCAAGGGCGAGAAGTCGATGCCGGTGCTGTCGGACCGATCTGACGTCATCGTCATCACCGACGAGGCTCACCGAAGCCAATACGACACTCTCGCACTGAATATGCGACGGGCGTTGCCGAATGCGTCTTTCATGGGCTTCACCGGAACCCCCCTGATCGTCGGCGAGGAGCTCACCAAGCAGCAGTTCGGCGATTACGTCAGCACATACAACTTCCGCGCCGCCATCGAAGACGGAGCGACAGTTCCGCTCTACTACGAGAACCGAATCCCAGAGCTGCAGCTTGTCAACGAGGATTTCGAGGCCGAACTCGAAAGCCTCTTGGAGGCAGCAGAACTCGACGAGGCGGCAGAGGGCCAGCTCGCTCGGCGGTTCGGCAAGCAGTACACACTACTAACCCGGCCCGAGCGACTCCGCAAGATCGCGCAAGATCTCGTTACACATTTTGTAGGACGTGGTTTCACCGGCAAAGCGATGTATGTCGGACTGGATAAAGCCGCTGCAGTTCGCATGTACGACTACGTACGTGCGGCATGGGATGAGCACCTGGCAGACTTACGGAGGCAGCACGACGCCCTCCCTGAGCTCGAAAGGCCATGGCTGGCAAGTCGAATCAAACTAATGGAGACAACGGATATGGCAGTTGTCGTCTCCCAGGGTCAAAACGAGATAGCTGCACTCGACAGCCTCGGCTTGGACATCCGTCCGCACCGCGAGCGGATGAACCGCGAGAATCTGGCCGAGAAGTTCAAGGATGCTGACGATCCATTGCGGTTGGCCTTCGTCTGTGCGATGTGGATCACCGGGTTCGACGCTCCCAGCGTGTCGACGATCTATCTCGACCGGCCAATGCGCAACCACACGTTGATGCAGACGATCGCACGTGCCAACCGGGTGTTCCCAGATAAGGACAACGGTTTGATCGTCGACTACGTCGGCGTCTTCCGGAACCTCGAGAAGGCCCTGGCCGTCTACGGCGCCGCGCACGCCGAGAGCGACATTGGGTCGCCGATCCAGGATCTTGATGCGCTCGTTGGAGAGCTAACCTCTGCAATTGACAATCTTATAGCCTTCTGCGCCACTCAGGGCGTTGATCTTCCGGCACTTCGTGATGCCTCGGGATTCGAACACATCGCGTTGCGTGACGCAGCGGTTGAAGCGCTATTGGTTGATGAGGATGTGCGCACCACGTTCATGGCTGGGGCACGGCAAGTGCGCAAGCTCTTCAAGGGACTACTCCCCGATCCCAAAGCTGCCTCCCTGCAACAGACTGTGGCTGCAATCCGGGTTGTCGCAGAGCGGATCGCCGATGTAACCCGGCCAGCGGAGGCCGATATATCCGCCGTGTCGGATGCTGTGGACGCACTGCTTGACCGGTCCGTCGGTGCCGAGGAGTACGTCATTCGAGCTGCCGCAGAAGGCAGCGAGCCAGATCCTCTCATCGACCTATCGCAAATCGACTTCGACTCTCTGGCAGCCCAATTCGCTGGACGTAAACGCGCCGAGACTGACCGGCTTGCCGAGTTACTGAAACAGCGCGCAGCATCTGCGGCGACGCTCAACCCGACTCGCTACGACCTCGTTCAGCGGATCGAGGATCTAATCGATGAGTACAACGCTGGTAGCGTCAACATCGACGAGTACCTGCGGCGGTTGATCGAGCTCTCTCGCACTCTCACTGATGAGGAGCAACGCGCCGCACGTGAGGACTTGAGCGAAGAAGAGCTGGCCATTTTCGACCTGCTCACCAAGCCCGACCCAGTGCTCACAGATGATGAGCGCGCCGTCGTGAAGTCCAGCGCCAAGCGACTGCTCTCGCACGTTCATGACAAGGTCGTGCTGGATTGGCGTCGGAAAGCTGCGACAGCTGCTGACGTGAAATCAACTATCCGACAGGTACTAGACGAAACTCTACCGGCGGACCCATATCCGTTCGATCTGTTCAACTCCAAAGTTCAGGCAGTATTTGACCACCTCTTGAGCGCCTACGGTGATGACGGATCAACGGTGTACCGCGGTGAGCAAGTGCAGCCCGCACCCTCTGGTGCGCCGGTAGCCACCGTTGAGCTGCCGGACCTGGCGACTATGACCGATGAAGTGATCGAGCTGATACGCACCAACGAGGAGGTCGCTGCGCGCGTTGCGGACGAGCTCCGTCGGAGGGAAGCGCAGCTGCGTACGGTCGAGCAACTGATCGAGAACGATGAGGATTTCTCGGTTGAGTTTAAGTCCACGGCCAGATGGGATCTTCGGGAAAGCCGAAAGAACAAGGCGATGGAAGACGCAGTGGTCAAGACCATCGCGGCGTTCCTCAACACAGATGGCGGAACCCTCCTGATCGGTGTCGACAACCAGCGTGCGGTCCTCGGGCTCGATCCTGATTATGACTGCGTGAAACCGCCCAATGGCGATGGTTTCGTGAACTGGCTAACCACGCACTTGATCAATGCACTCGGTCATAACCCCACGACATATGTCCGGGCGAGAATTGTTGTGCATCAAGGGAAGGAGATCTGCCGCGTGGATGTTGGGAGCTACCCCGAAGGCGCTTGGGCGACGACCAGCAAGGGCGACAGAGTCTTCTTCGTGCGCGTGAACAACTCGACGAGGCAATGGCCTGAAGATGATGTCGCGGCGTATCTCGCGGGGCGACATTCTTGATTGAATCCGAGTCAGAATTGGCGAAGAATTCGTCAACCTCGCTCAATGCCGTTCATTCAGCCGATGCTCACGGCCTTGATCGAGAGAACCGTGCAACGACCGAGTTCTCCTGCCAGAATCGCTTTTCGAAGTTGTTGCCGGCAGCGCGCGGCTCAGTGCGCGTGTCTCAGAGCGCGTTGACTAAGGGCGTTATCGTCAATACCGAAGCGGTCCAGGCACCGCCGCCGGCAGCAATTTCTACGATGAGGGTGGGTCGACCGAGACCTTCAGCTTCAATGTGCGTCGGCTGAACGGGATCCGCCCCCCTTCGAGATGTTCCAGCGCTAAGGCGTTGAGCTCGTAGCGCTCGAGTGAGCCCACAGCTTCGACTTCGCCGTGTCCTGCGGTCGCCTTCATCGTGACGATCTGCTCAGCGTCGCCGCTGACGACGATGCCGGGACTGCGCGTAGCGAAGAGATACTGCCGACTACCGCGCAGCGACCGGAGACGATCAACGAGGTACTCCTCGATCCACGGGGCGTGCAGCGCGTCCTCCGGTTGGTCAACCAGTACCGGTGTGTTGCCGTCGGCGAGTAGGATCACCAGAATGGCCGTGCATCTCTGGCCGTGGGCGAGCTCTTCGATCGCGGTGTAGGTGTGGTCGTCCGGCTTCTTGAACTTGATGGTGAGAACATCGGGACGATCGATGGACTGCAGCTCCAAGAGCTCTTCCCAGAGGTTGCGTTCGTCTATGTTGGTCAGCAACTTGGCGAGACTGGCCATGTCTATTCCGTGCTCTATGTCGACAAGGGCGGCGAGTTCATGTGTCCACATGCATCGGGCAAATTTCAGCGGATGCGTCCGCAACGCAAGCTGATTCAAGAAGTCGTCCCTGACGCGCGATCCAACTTTAATCCTGTCAATTGCATTGCGGAAATCGGACTCGTCGCCCTGACTGGGAATGTCGAGCTTGACGAAGCCGGCAGCCTTGGTGTTGAGTTCCGCCACCCGTGCACGGCGCATTTCACGACGCTTGCGTCGTGCGTCATGGAGAGCCGCGATGAGTTCCTCACGCTCGCCCTGCAGTCTGTTGAGTTCGGGCAGTGCTCGTTCGTCCAGTTCGGTTTTCGAGGCCTGGGCCTGGCTCAGCTTCGACTGCAGCTGCTCAAGGCTTGCGCGCAATGACGTCAGCGAGGCCTCAGGGTCGATCTTCTCGAGCTCCTCGTCGAGGCGTCGTTTGAATCCATCAAACCGCGTCGTCCATTCGCCTTGGATCCGTGCCAGCGTGCCGGACGCCTCTGCGAGTGCCTCACCGATTTCCTTCCTCCCGGCGTCGACCCGCATGCAGAGGCGTCCAAGTGCAGCGCTGACCTCGGCGAAGACATCTGCGTTTCCAGCGACCGACTGACTTATCTCGACGT